>JAAEZO010000015.1 GCA_018222825.1 Gammaproteobacteria bacterium | reverse complement strand
GCCCCGCTGCCGGTGGCGCTTAAAACCGCCATGGCCTGGCTGGAGCAGGAAGACGAGCAAAAGGCCCTGATCGCCGCCAGGCGCGGCTACGATGGCGACGACTTCAATTACGCCGGTGAACGCAGCGAAAGCGGCGCCCTGGCGCGCCAGTTTCCGGAATTTGACGCCCTGGTGGCCGACGACACCTTTTTTGACTGGTGCAAACAACTCTATGCCCCACTGAAAGATCTGGGCCCGCAACGGCTCAAACAGGAGGATCACCCATGAGCCCATCGGCGCGCCCGCTGGCGCTGGCCTTTCCGCTGCACGGCAGCCGCCTGATTGAAGCCAGTGCCGGTACCGGTAAAACCTTTACCATTTCGGCCCTCTATCTGCGGCTGGTGCTCGGCCACGGCGACGAGCTGGGCTTTGTGCGTGAGCTGCTGCCGCCCGAGATCCTAGTGGTGACCTTTACCGATGCGGCCACCCGTGAGCTGCGCGACCGCATTCGTGTTCGGCTGGTGCAGGCGGCGGCGGTGTTTCGCGGTGAGGCACAGGGCGATGCACTGCTCGATGTGCTCAAGGCCGACTTTACTCCCGAGCAATGGCCGGCCTGTGCTCATCGGCTCGATATTGCCGCCCAGTGGATGGACGAAGCGGCGGTGTCCACCATTCATGGCTGGTGCCAGCGCATGTTGCGCGAGCACGCCTTCGACAGCGGCAGCTTGTTTACCCAGACCCTGGAAACCGATCACAGCGAGCTGCTGGCCGAGGTGGCGCGCGATTACTGGCGTCGCCAGTGTTATCCGCTGAGCGAGGCGCCGCTCGACTGGGTGATTGATCAGTGGCAAACCCCGGGCGTGCTGCTCAAGAAACTGCGCCCGTTATTGGGCGAGCAGGGCGAAGCCAGCGGAGAGCTGGCCGACTTGCTCCAGCAGGCGCTGTGCGAGCGGGAGCTGGCGCTGGCGAAGCTCAAGGCGCCCTGGTCGCGCTGGGCCGACGAGCTGGAGCTGCTGCTCGACAAGGCGGTGGCCGACAAGGTAGTGGACGGGCGCAAGTTGCAGGCGCGTTTCTACCAACCGTGGCTGGCCAAGCTCAGGGCCTGGGCGGGGTCGCTGGACGCCGAGCTGGAGCTGGGCACCGGTTTTGTTCGGCTCACGCCCGCGGGCATGGCCGAGGCCTGGAAAAAAGGCGAGCCACCGGTGCATGCGGCGCTGGTGGCCATGGCGGAGCTGGAGCAACAGCTGGCGGCCTTGCCCGATCCGGCCGAGCCGGCGCTGCGCCATGCCGCCGCCTGGGTACGGTGCCAGTTTGAGGCGGAAAAACGCCGCCGGGCCGAAATGGGCTTTGACGACATGCTTACCCGGCTGGACGAGGCGCTGCAGGGAGAAAACGGTGCTCATCTGGCCGAGGTTATTCGGCGTCAGTTTCCGGTGGCGATGATCGATGAATTTCAGGATACCGATCCGCTGCAATATGGCATCTTCGACGCCATCTACCGGGTGGCGGACAACAGCCCCGACAGCGGCCTGTTCATGATTGGTGATCCCAAGCAGGCGATTTACGCCTTTCGCGGTGCCGATATTCACACCTATCTGGCGGCGAGGGAGGCCACCGACGGTCGGCACTATACCCTGGACACCAACTTTCGTTCTTCCACCGCCATGGTGGCGGCGGTCAACCGAGTGTTCGAGCGGGCCGAGCAGTACCCCGAGGGCGCCTTTCTGTTTCGTGACGACCAGCACAACCCGCTGCCTTTTGTGTCGGTGGCCGCCAGGGGGCGGGAGGAGCAATGGCAATGCGACGGTGAGACGCAGCCGGCATTGACCCTCTGGCAGCTGGACAACGAAAAAGGCCTGCCGCTTGCTGCCACGCCCTATGTGCAGCAAATGGCGTTGAGCTGTGCCGGTCATATCACTCATTTGCTGAATCAGGGCAGGCAGGGCAAGGCCGGCTTTGCCAAAGACGGTGAGCTGGCCCCGGTGCAGCCCAGTGATATAGCGGTACTGGTGCGCAGCTTCAAGGAGGCGCAGGCCATTCGCCATGCGCTGGCGGCAAAAGGGGTGCGCAGCGTCTATCTGTCCGACAAGGACTCCATTTTTGCCAGCGCCGAGGCGAACGATGTGTTGCTGTGGCTGCGCGCCTGCGCCGAGCCGGAGCAGGACGGCAAACTCAGGGCGGCGCTGGCCACCGCCACCCTGGGACAGCCCCTGGCAGAGCTTGAGCGGCTCAATCAGGACGAACGTCACTGGGAACGGCGGGTGATGCAGTTTCGGGAATATCGTCGCTGCTGGCAGCGCCAGGGGCTGCTGCCCATGGTGCACCGACTGCTGCACGACTTCAGGCTACCGGCGCGGCTGGCCGACCGCGCCGACGGCGAGCGCTGCCTGACCAATATTCTGCATCTGGCCGAGTTGATGCAGCAGGCCGCCGCCGGGCTGGATGGCGAGCAGGCGTTGATCCGCCATCTGGCCGAGTGCCTGGAGGGGCAGGCCGAGGCCGCCGACGAGCAGGTGCTGCGCCTGGAAAGTGACGCCGCCCTGGTGCGGGTGGTCACCATTCACAAGTCGAAGGGGCTGGAATATCCGCTGGTGTTTCTGCCGTTCATTTGCTCTTTTCGCGGGGTCGGCAAGGGGGCGGTTCGAGTGCAGGATGCGCAGGGCCGCCGGCTGGTGCTGAATCCGTCCGAAGACGAGCTGGAACTGGCCGAGCGGGAACGGCTGGGCGAAGACTTGCGTTTGCTGTATGTGGCTATGACCCGCGCTCGTCACGCCTGCTGGCTGGGGCTGAGCGACATCAAGGTCGGTAATGCCAAGGCCTCGCGGCTGCATGACTCGGCCATGGGGTATGTACTGGGTGGCGGTGCCGAACTGGCCGGCAGTCTGGCCGACTGGCTCACACCGCTGGTGGCGCCGGACACCGCCCTGTGTCCGGCTCCCGAGCCGGATGAACAGCAGTGGAGTCCGACCGATGAGACCCTGACCGATCCGGTGTGGGCCACGCCGACTCGAACGGCTGCCGAGCATTGGTGGATTGCCTCCTACAGTGCGCTGCGCACCCAGGAAACGGCGGGCCAGCGTTTTGACGATGCCTCGCCCGAACGACCCGAGGCGGGCAAGGCCGGTGACGACGAGCTGGAGCTGCCCTTTATGCCGTTGCGCCCGGGCGATACGCCGAGCCTGCACCGCTTTGCCCGCGGGCCGGCGGCGGGGACCTTTTTGCACGGCCTGCTGGAGCTGGCGCTGGACCAGGAGCTTGTCGGCGAACCCGACGAGCTGAAAAACCAGCTGGCCCGCCGTTGCCAGCTACGGGGCATGCCCGAATGGACAGAGCCGCTCATCGACTGGCTGCAGGGGCTGCTGGTCACACCGCTGTTCGAGCAGGGGCCGGTGTTGGGCGAGCTTGCCCAATATCAGACCGAGATGGAGTTCTGGCTGGAGGTCAGCCGGGTGAATGTGCAGCGCCTGGATGCACTGGTGCAGCACCACATACTGCCGGGCCAGCCCAGAAATGCGCTGGCGCCCGACACCCTGAACGGCATGCTCAAGGGCTTTATCGATTTGGTGTTCGAGCATGAGGGGCGTTATTACGTGGTGGACTACAAGTCGAACTGGCTGGGTCAGGAAGACGCCGATTACACCCTGGCGGCCATGCAGGGCCAGGTGCTCAAGCACCGGTACGATCTGCAATATGTGCTCTACCTGCTGGCGCTGCATCGCCAGCTGATGCTGCGCCTGCCCGACTACGACTACGATACCCACCTGGGCGGTGCGCTTTATCTGTTTGTGCGCCGGCCCGGTGCTGCCTGGTTCGACAAGCCGCCCAGAGAGTTGATTGAAAGCCTGGACGCCCTGTTCAGAAACGAACAGCTCAGCACCGAACAACATGAGGAGATCCATCCATGACGGCCACGGTCATCACGGCACCGCTTACCAGTCAGAACAGCCTGCTTGAATTGCTTGATCAATGGGTCGGTCTGGGCTGGTTACGCCCGCTCGACCGGGCGCTGGCCGGTTTTTTTGTGGATCTGGACGCCAGCGCCGACGCATCGGTGCTGCTGGCGGCGGCGCTGGCCAGCCATCAGCTGGGGCATGGTCATGTGTGTCTGGATCTGGCGGCCACGCTTGCCGAGCCGGACTTTGCCCTGTCGCTGCCGCCGGAAGGGGAAGAAAGCCTGGCCGATATGCTGCTGCCGTCGCGTATGCTGGCCGGTCTGGAGCTTGCCGACTGGCTACAGGCCCTGGCGCGAAGCCCGCTGGTGGCGGGCGCGCACGGCGAGTCCGATCGCCCGCTGGTATTGCACGCCGAGCGACTGTATCTGCGGCGCTACTGGAACTATGAGCAAAGCGTGGCCCGGGCATTGGCGGTGCGCATCAGGGACGACAGACCGGTGCCCGACAGTCTGCCCGAGTGGCTGAACCGGCTGTTCCCGGAGCCGCTGGTGCTGGATGGCGAACGCCAGACCGACTGGCAGAAACTGGCCTGTGCGCTGGCGGCCAGCAGCGGTTTTACCCTGATCACCGGCGGTCCCGGCACCGGTAAAACCACCACCGTCGTGCGGCTGCTGGCCCTGCTGCAGGGCACCGCCGACAAGCCGCTGCGCATTCGGCTGGCCGCGCCCACCGGCAAGGCGGCGGCCCGGCTTACCGAGTCGATTGGCGCCCAGGTAGCCTCGCTGCCGGTCGACAAGGCGGTGCGCGAGCGCATTCCCACCGAGGTGAGCACCCTGCACCGGCTGCTGGGTAGCCTGCCCAACAGCCGGCACTTTCGCCATCATGCCGGCAACCCGCTGGCATTGGACGTGCTGGTGGTGGACGAGGCCTCGATGATCGATCTCGAAATGATGGCCTGCCTGTTGTCGGCGCTGCCACCCCATGCCCGGTTGCTGTTGCTGGGCGACAAGGATCAGCTGGCCTCGGTAGAAGCGGGGGCCTTGCTGGGCGATCTGTGCCGGGATGCGGATCAGGGGCATTATCAGCCCGAGCGGGTGGCCTGGCTGGAGCGGGTCAGCGGTGAACGACTCGAGCACCCGGCTTTGCAGGCGGGCGAGCCCGGCGGGTATCCGTTGGCGCAGCGCATTCTGATGCTGCGTTATTCCCGTCGTTTCGCCGGTGGCTCCGGCATTGGTCGTCTGGCGGGGGCGGTCAACCAGCAGTTGGCCGGCCTGGCTCGCCAGCAGTTTGGCCGGGACGATGTGGCTACTGTGAGCCTCAAGGGCGAACAGGATGCGGCGCTGAACCGGCTGTTGCACGGTGGTCGCGGGCAGGCGGTGGGGTACGGCCATTACCTCGAGTTGCTGAGTGCCGGCCGACCGGCGGCCGACGCCGCTCATGACGACCCTGCCTGGACGAACTGGGCGGGGCAGGTGCTGACCGCCTTTGACGAGTTTCGTCTGCTCTGCACCGTGCGCAAGGGGCCCTGGGGAGTGGAAGGCCTCAATCAGCGAATTGCCGGCTTGCTGCATCGGCGGGGCCTGCTGGAAGCGGAAGAAGGCTGGTACGAAGGTCGCCCGGTGCTGGTGACCCGCAACGACTATGGCCTGGGGCTGATGAACGGCGATATCGGTATTGCGCTGCGCCTGCCGGAAGAAGATGGCCGCCGGGTCTTGCGAGTGGTGTTTGCCCGCAACGATGGCGGTGGCGGGCTGCGCTTTGTGCTGCCCAGCCGGTTGTCGGAGGTGGAGACGGTGTTCGCCATGACAGTGCACAAGTCCCAGGGTTCGGAATTTGCACACACCGCGTTGATCCTGCCGGATGCGCTGAACCCGGTGTTGACCAAGGAGCTGCTGTATACCGCCATTACCCGGGCCCGGCACTGGTTTACCCTGCTGGAGCCTCGCGCCGGTGTGTTTGAGCAGGCCATCGGTCGCCGGGTCGAGCGGCGCAGCGGCCTGCTGGCCGAGTTGCAGGAAGAGTGAGCCGACAAAGGGCCATGATCCCTGTATTTCAAGAAATGTGAAAAAATCTGTTTATTGCTGCATCCGTTTATCCCTCTGGCGGGTAGTACAAGGGTGGCATCTGTTGCCGCTCTTGATACTAGCGTTCGTCACAAGGAGATATGACATGCACAATATTCAGCTCAAAATGCCCCCGGTACTGGCCACGACCCTGCTGCTGGGCCTGTCTTCCCTTGCCCACGCCATGGTGCCCGAAAGCATGCAGGTGCCGGCAGGCCACAAGGTCGCGCTGGAAACGGTGGGAGTCGGGAAAATTACCTACGAATGCCGCGACAAACCCGATGCTCCTGGGGAGCTGGCTTGGGCATTTGCCGGGCCGGATGCGGCGCTGAACGATAGCAGCGGCAAGCAGGTGGGTCGTTATTTCGGGCCGCCGGCCACTTGGGAGGCGATGGATGGATCTAAGGTAACCGGCACTCAGCTGGCCGTGGCTTCGGGGGGCGAAGGTAATATTCCCTTTCAGCTGGTACAGGCCAACCCGGCGATGGGAGAGGGGGCTATGACCGGTGTCACTTATATCCAGCGGCTGGATACCCAGGGTGGGGTGGCGCCCTCTATGGCCTGCAGCGAGGCCAACAAGGGCGAACGTCAAATCGTCAAATACCAGGCCGATTATATTTTCTGGAAAGCCGGCTGAAGAAGCGCGCAGCGCCATCCGTGGTGTAGTGGTCTACACTCGACATTACAAGAAGGGCTTCGTTTGAAGACCAATGCGGATGGTGCTGCACCGATGACAAAACCCAATCAGGATTTTGATTACCAGGCCGCGTTAGCGGCCTGTGCCCGTCAGGATCGCCAAGGCCTTCAGGCCCTGTATGAACAGGAGGGAGGGCGATTGCTGGGAGTGGTGCTGCGCATCGTGCGCGATCACGCACTGGCGGAAGACATAGTGCACGATGCGCTGATCAACATCTGGCTGCGTGCCGACAGCTTCGACCCGGCCCGGGGCTCGGCCCGGGGCTGGATTTACAGTGTGGCCCGGCATCTGGCCCTGAATACGGTGCGCAACCGGGGGCGGGAACTTGGTCTGGATCAGCACGGCGCTGCGGCTCTGGATACCCGGCAGTCATACGAACACTGGCAGCAGAACCGGGATGGGGAATCTTGGCATGATCACGGCAAACGGGTTGAACATTGCCTGGATCAGCTGGAGCCTGAACGGCGAAATTGCCTTCTGCATGCTTATGTAGACGGTTGTACTCATCATGAAATTGCCAACCGGATGGACGCGCCGCTGGGCACGGTCAAAGCCTGGATACGGCGCAGTCTGATAGTGCTGAGGGAGTGCATGGCATGAACGAGGGAGAGCGGGGCGATTCTGAACGGTATGCCCTGGCCGGGGAATATGTGCTGGGCACCTTGACTGCCGAACAACGGCGACGACTGGAGCAGCGGCTGGAGCACGATGAACCGTTGCAGGCGGCGGTGGCACAGTGGGAAGAGCGACTGCATCCACTGACCGGGCTGGCGGAGGCACAAACACCTTCCCCCCGGCTGTGGCCCCGGGTCGAGCGCAGCCTGGATGCCCTTTCCCGGGCCAGGGCGGTAGCCGAGCCAGCCCGCTGGTGGCAGCGGCTGGGGCTGTGGCGGGGGCTGACTGCCACCAGTCTGGCCATGAGTTTGTTGCTTGCCGCGGTCGTCGTGTATCGTCCCTTGCCAGAGCCCCGCTACATCGTCGTGCTGGCAGCACCGGAAAACAGGGCGCCGGGCTGGCTGGTTCAGGCCCGCGACCCCAGTGAAATTCAGTTGATCCCCCTGGCTGCGGTGGAAGTGCCGGCGGACCAGGTGCTGGAGCTCTGGACCAAGGGCGATGACTGGACCAGACCTGTTTCCCTCGGCCTGGTGGAGCCGGGCCAACGCCTGCGGGTGCCGCTTGATACCTTGCCGCCCCTGGCTCCGAATCAGTTGTTCGAGCTGACCCTGGAACAGGCCGGAGGCTCACCGACGGGTCTGCCTACCGGGCCCATCCAGTATATCGGCCGAATGGTGGAAATCTGACCGAAGGCGCCGCCGGTTCAACGATGCCGCCGCTAGGTACGAGACTCCAGGTGGGGCTGCAACAGCTGGTGCAGGTTGATGTTGGCCTTGAGCCGGGTGGCGAGCAGGTAGAGGCCGCCAATCTTGCGATGCAGAAACAGTGCGTCTGCCGGTGGCGCGTGCCAGTAGTCCTGCTCCATGCTGAGCCGGGTGCCGGCGTCTCGCAGGCGGCCGGCCAGATCGCTGTCGCCAAAGTTGTAGTATGCATCGTTGCGCACCGGCTCGCAGGCCAGTTGCACCATGTTCACCACCGCCTGGCGCTGGGCAGGAATAATATCCCGGCTGAAAAAGCCGATTTGGGTCAACGCCTGCTCGATACCGGCGGTGTCTTGCTGCAAGGCGGCGGCAAACAGCTGGCGGTAGCCTTCGCTGATGGTGGCGGGGTAGGCGCGGGTGGCGCCGAAGTCGAGCAGCACCAGGCGGCCGCCGTTCGGCTGATAGAGATAGTTGGCAAAATTGGGATCGGTCTGTACCAGACGAAATTCAAACAGTTCCCGAAACAGGAGTGCGAACAACAGGCCGACGGCGCGGTCGCGCACCTCCTGCGGATGTGTTTCCAGTTGCTCGATGGGGCAGCCTTCCATGTAGCTCATGGTCAGCAGTCGCGGGGTGCTGAGCGTCGCGTCGACCTGCGGCAAGGCAAAGTCGTTATCGTCTGCCAGCAGACTGGCAAAGGTGCCGAGCTGGCGGGCTTCCAGCTCATAGTCGGCTTCGGCGTGCAGCTGGCGCTTGGCTTCGATCAGCAGTTCGCGATAATCCACCGAGGCGGGGATCAGGCCGCTGATATTGAGCAGGGTCACCACGTTGTCCACATCGCTGTCGATGCTGGCATTGATGCCCGGATACTGGATTTTTACCGCCAGCGGGCGGCCATCATCGGCGTGGGCCTGATGTACCTGACCGATGGAGGCGGCGGCCATGGCGTTAAAGCCGAATTGCGCGAAATGTTGTTGCCAGTCCGGGCCCAATTCCTGCTCCAGCACCTGCACCAGCTGGCGTGGCGGCATGGGGCTGGCATCGGAACGCAGGCGGGCCAGTATGGCGGAAAGCTCCGGCGGCAGTAAATCGCCGGCATCCATCGACAGCAACTGACCGACTTTCATCGCCGCCCCGCGCAATTGCGCCAGTTGTCCGGCAATGCGCCGGGCATTATCCGGCGTCAACAGCAGGTCTTTCGCTCGGGGGCGGTTACCCTGCGCCAGCTGGCGTGCACCTTCGGTCAGCATGCCCCCGGCCACCCGAGTGGCAAGCGAAGCCAGACTGGCCATGCGCGAAAATCGGTGCTGCTTTACTGCGGATCCTTTCTTGTTGTCGGTGGTCATCGGCCTTCCTGTGTGGTGGTTTGGCTAACAGACCTCGATAACTCCCTTCTTCATTCATACAAGGCGGTATGAGTGCATGATTCGCGCACCACGGCCAGATAGTGTTCGGTGATCTGTTCGGCCGGTACCGGCCGGCCGGTCAGGTAGCCCTGGATAAGGTTGACGTGATACTGGCGCAGGGTGTTCAGCTGGGCCTCGGTTTCCACTCCTTCGGCCACCACCCTCAGCTTCAGCCCCTGGGCCATGCCGGTAATGGCGGCGAGTATGGTTTCGCTGCCCTGGTTTTCACCCAGTTGCTGAATAAAGGATCTGTCAATCTTGAGGGTGGTGATCGGCAGCTGGTGCAAATAGCTGAGGGAAGAATAGCCGGTGCCGAAGTCGTCCATCGCCACCCGACAACCCAGTTGACGCAGCTGATGTAACACCCGTACCGCCTGTTGCTGTTTGTCGAGCAGCATGCTTTCGGTCAGCTCAAAGCTGATCAGACCCGGTGGCAGTTGATATTCATCATAGAGGGCCCGGATTTGTTCAATCAGATCCTGTTGCCAGAACTGCTGGGCCGACAGATTGACGGCCACCGGCACCGGCGTTAACCCCGCATCGAGCCAGGCACGCAACTGGGCGGCAACCTGTCGCATCAGGTTGCGGCTCAACGGCAGTATCAGCCCGGAGCGCTCGGCCAGGGGGATAAAGTCGCCGGGAGAGACCTGGCCAAACTCCGGGTGATGCCAGCGGGCCAGCGCTTCCAGGCTGCAAAGCCGTCGGCTGTCCCGATCGACCAGGGGTTGATAGTGCAGGCTCAGTCCTTCGCCGTTGTCGATGGCATTACGCAGCGCCGTTTCCATCTCCAGCCAGCGATGTTCGCGAATGTCCATGTGGTTGCTGTACAGTCGAAAGGTGTTGCGACCTTCCTGCTTGGCCCGGTACATGGCGGAATCGGCATGGTGCAACAGCTGCTCGGCATTGGCGGCATCGTCCGGGTAGAGGCTGATCCCCAGGCTGCAGCCGATACGAAAGGTCTGATTCTTGATTCGAAACGGCTCGGCAATGGCGTCGATCAGGCGGCGGGCGATGCGAGTCACTTCATCCGGTTCACTCAGGTCCGGCAGCAGGACAATAAACTCATCCCCACCCAGCCGGGCCAGGGTGTCGTCTTCCCTCAGTCGGGCGTTCATGCGTCGTGACACATCGAGCAGCAGCTCGTCGCCGGCGGCATGCCCCAGGCTGTCGTTGACTCGTTTGAAGTGATCGAGGTCGAGAAACAGCACCGCCAGCCGTTGTTTGTGACGATTGGCATGGCGGATGGCCAGTTCCAGCCGGTCTTCGAGCAAACGACGGTTGGGCAGCTTGGTCAGGGCATCGTAATAGGCGAGCTGGCGGATCTGATCTTCGTTTTCCCGAATATGGGTGATGTCGCTGAACAGGGCCGCGTAATTACTGGTGTTGCCGTCGGCATCATGAATGGCGGTGATGGTCAGCAATTCGAGATAAAGCTGGCCGCTCTTGCGCCGATTCCAGATCTCGCCGCGCCAGTAGCCTTTCTGTTGCAGTGTTTTCCACATCACGTCGTAGAAGGCCGCATCGTGACGGCCGGAAGACAAGACGGCAGGCGTTTTACCCAGTACTTCTTCCAGTGTGTAACCGGTGGTATGGATAAAGGCCGGATTAACGAACTCGATGTTGCCCCGGGCATCGGTGATCACCACGCCTTCGAGCGATGCGTCTATCACCCGTTCGGCCAGTTGCAGGTTGAGGCTGGAGCGGCTCAGGGCCTGATCGCGCTGGCTCAGTGCCTGCTTCAACTCCAGCCGATAATCCTGCTCGGCGCCTTCCAGAATATGACGAAAGCCGAGCAGGCCGACGACGTGTGATGGATTGTGCTTGTTTTGTACCGCCAGGTGGCGCAGCCGATGGTCGATCAGCATGTCTCTGGCCCGCAGCAGCGAGTCATCGGGGGCTATGCTCAACAGCGGGCGGCTGGCGAGCTTGCTCAGCGGCGTGTCGCCCGGGTGGCGAGCGGCAAAACGCACCATGTCACGCTCGGTAATAATGCCGAATTCTCCGCCACCACAGTCGACCACGGCGGCATCCTGCTTTTGTGCCAGCATCAGCGGCGCGGTCTGACCTAGGGTGATGGTGCCCGGCAGCACCAGCGGCTGGCTGTCCATCGCCTCGTGCACCTGGCGCAGGCTGAGGTACAGTTCCATGCCCTGTTTCAGCGCGATGTCGGTCTGGGACACGATACCCTGTGGCTGGTCGTTATCGTCCACCACCAGAAAATGTCGCCGTTGCTCTTCGTGAAAGCGTCGGGCTACCTCCGACACGGGGGTGTTCAGGTACAGGCTGCTTACCGGGCTGCTCATGACATCCTTGATGGGAATGCGCAGCGAGTCCGGGGCGTTGAAGTCGAGTCGCAGGCTGTCATGTTCGGTCCAGATCCCCACGGCCACACCGTGATCCATGATCAGCACGGAACTGCATCGGCGGCTGGCCATGCGCTCTGCGGCTTCATGTACCGGGGTATCCGGGCTGCAGCTAAGCAGGCCACTGTGCATCAGGCGTTCAACGGGCAGGTCTGGGGTGCTGGAATCGAAGGGGATCACGCTAACTCGGTCTGAACAGGTTTGCGGTTACATTAGCATAGTCGGGGGCAGTAACAGAACTGCGCGATGAACAATGATAAGGATATGAATGAATCTGTGTTTTGTACTCAAAAAAACAGCGGGTGGCGCCCTGACAGGCGCCGTCCGCTGTGGTGAGCTGATGTGGCTCAGTAAGACTGGGTATGAACGCCTTTTATCGCCCGGCCGGACGGATCGGCCATGTTTTTCCATTGCTCGTCCCACTCCAGCGCGGTGGGGGTGGAGCAGGCCACCGACGGACCGCAGGGCACGCAGTGGGCGGCGGACTCCTGCGGGAAGTGGCCTTCAAAGATGGCCCGGTAATAATAGGCTTCCTTGTTGGTGGGGGTGTTGAGCGGAAACCGGAATGCCGCCGCCGCCATCATCTGATCGGTCACCTCTGTGTCCACCATTTCTTTCAGGCTGTCTATCCAGGAGTAGCCGACACCATCTGAGAACTGTTCTTTCTGACGCCAGACCACTTCATCGGGCAGCAGGTCGCTGAAGGCTTCGCGCAGTATGTGTTTTTCCATCTTGCCGTTGCCGCACATCTTGTCGGCCGGGTTCAGGCGCATGGCCACGTCCATGAATTCCTTGTCGAGGAAGGGCACCCGGGCTTCCACCCCCCAGGCGGCCATCGACTTGTTGGCACGCAGGCAGTCGAACTGGTGCAGCGCCTGTAGCTTGCGCACGGTTTCTTCGTGGAATTCCCTGGCATTCGGCGCCTTGTGAAAATACAGGTAGCCGCCGAACAGCTCGTCCGAGCCTTCGCCGGACAGCACCATCTTGATGCCCATGGCCTTGATGCGCCGCGCCATCAGATACATGGGGGTCGAGGCGCGAATGGTGGTGACGTCGTAGGTTTCCAGGTGATAGATCACCTCGCGCAGGGCGTCGAGCCCTTCCTGTACTGTGTAGTGCAGCTCGTGATGCACGGTACCCAGGTGATCGGCTACCTTGCGGGCGGCAATCAGATCCGGTGCGCCTTCCAGGCCGACGGCAAAGGAGTGCAGCCGGGGCCACCAGGCCTCGCTGTTGTCGCCGTCTTCTACCCGGCGATCCGCATAAATCTTGGCGATGGCGGAGATCACCGACGAGTCCAGGCCACCGGACAGCAGCACACCATAGGGCACGTCGCACATCAGCTGGCGTTTGACCGCCGCCATCAGTGCCTCGCGCAGCTCGCTCACGCTGGAGCTATTGTCCTTGACCGCCGCATACTGTTCCCAGTCGCGTTGATAATAGCGGCGCAGCTGACCTTCCTTGCTGTACAGCAGGTGGCCGGGGGGAAACTCCTTGATGCTCTTGCACACCGGCGTGAGCGCCTTCATCTCGGAGGCCACATAGAAGTTGCCCTGTTCGTCGTGACCGGTGTAGAGCGGAATAATGCCCATGTGATCTCGACCAATCAGGTAGGTGTCCTGCTCCTCATCGTAGAGTACGAAGGCGAAAATGCCGTTGAGATCGTCGAGAAACTCGGGCCCCTTTTCCTTGTACAGCGCCAGGATGATTTCGCAGTCGGACTGGGTCTGAAACTCGAAGTCACTGGTCAGCGCGGCTTCCAGCTCCTTGTGGTTGTAGATCTCGCCGTTTACCGCCAAGGCGTGGGTCTTGGCCGGGTTCAGCAGCGGCTGGGCGCCGCTGTCGAGGCCGACGATGGCCAGTCGCTCATGTACCAGAATAGCGTTGTCGCTGCTGTACACGCCAGACCAGTCCGGGCCGCGGTGACGCAACAGTTTGGACAGTTCCAGCGCCCGGCCGCGCAGGGCGGCGGCGTCGGATTTGAGTTCGAGAATACCGAAGATAGAACACATGTGATCGTCCTTAATGTCTTGCTCCAAGAGAATGAACTCAGGTTGGCAGAGTGACACTCGGATGAAAAGTAAAAATATTGAAATGTGATAAATAAAGCCATCTTGAATGCTGATCGATATTTAAAGGGGCTTTATTTTTTAAATCATTAAAATATCGCGCAATATTTTGATGATTATATAATGGTGTCGACTACAGCTGAATGGCCGGGGCGACCGGATCGTCGATACGAAACCAGCCGGCAATGCTCAGCCTGTCCCGCCTGGCCGGCAACACCTCGTGCGGAAAGTCTTCCGACAGAAAGCACACCAGGGTGCCGGCTTGGGGTAATACCCGGTGGGTGACGGTTTTTCCGCGTGCGGCATAAACCAGTAACTCGCCGCCATCACCCGCTTGCCAGTCGTCGTTGAGATACAGCACAGTGGTCAACCGGCGGTTGCCCCGGCCTCGAAAGGCATCCAGGTGCTTTTTGTAAAAGTCGCCGGTCTGATAAAGCGCATAGTGACATTCGTAGTCTTTCAGCCCCATGAACAGCTGGCGGTTCAGTTGCAGCTGCAGGTCGGCCATCTGTGCCTGGTAGCCGCGCTGTATCGGGGTGTCACCTTCCAGCCAGCGAGTCTTGTCAGTGCGGATTTGCTCATTGGTCTGTTGCAGCCGCGCCCGTCCGATAGCGGCGGGGGTCAATTCCCAGGGGGGGAGGGTTGCCAGATCGTGGCGCAGGGCGGCGACCATATCGGCATCGATAAAGTCGGGAAAAATACCGATACCGGGGCCGGCAATGGCATCCACTATCGCGGTAAAATCATGTTCAAGCCGTACAACTGCATTCACGTCGAACCCTCCATCAGGAGCGCCTATGTACACCCATTACGACTCGGGTAGCCAGAAAGAAAAACTGCATGTGAAGAACGAGAGTACTGTTCGAGGACGAGCTTGTCATTCGATTGCCCAAAGGGGGCGAAGACATTTGCTTTCGGGCATGAAAAAACCCCGAGCATTGCTGCTCGGGGTTTTAATGTGGCGGTGAGGGAGAGATTCGAACTCTCGATACGTTGCCGTATACACGCTTTCCAGGCGTGCTCCTTAAGCCACTCGGACACCTCACCAGATTGTCAGCATTTGGTTACGGTCTTGCCTGACCGGCCCCGCTTGGGAACGGGGCGTAATCTAACGACTTGCCGGTGCTTGTTCAAGGCTTTTTCGTAAAAAAACGTGTGACTGGCTGAACCCTGAACAAGTTGCGGGCTTAATGCACAGCCGAGGGGGTTTTCTGCGGTTCGTCGTCCTGCATCAAAAAGCCGAGTTCACCGATTTCGAGCAGCAGCTGCTGGGTTGCCATCATGGTTTGCTGCACTATCCACAGAAACTGCGGCTGATCCATGCCGGCCTGGGTGTGCAGGTAGTCGGCCACGATCAGGCGGGGCAGGTTGTCGTCAACGATATCGACAAACACCTTGAGGCTGGGGTAGTTCATGTTCAGTCGGCCCAGATCGGCCACCAGTGACAACAGGGCGGTGGGGCGCACCTCTATTTCGGTGGTGAGAATGGCGTCTTCATGTTCCACGAACAGGCGGCTTTCCAGTACACCGTCCTGCCCCTGCAACTCGGAAAGGTGGATGCCGTGACAGTTTTCACAGATGTAGTGGTCGATGTAACCGGCGGTTAGCCAGCGCATGGCGATTTCTGCTGTTAACACTGAGATTCCTGAAAAATGGGGCTTGAAGGGCCGCTAGTGTAAACCAAAGGCCGGATGAGGAAAATCAAAAGCCGGTCACCGCGGGTGGTCCGGCTATTAAAGCGCTGCTTTCATTTGATTTTGCAGGTAAAAGCGGGAATGCTCATTATATGTCCATGATGGGATGGCTCCGGTCCTCCCTTCGTTACTGCTACAAGGAAAGTCGAGATGAAAACGCTGCTTGCTGCTATCGATCTGGAACAGGAGTCCCTGCTGGTGGTCAAGAGGGCGGTCGAACTTGCCGTTCGCCTCAAGGCCAGCCTGCATCTGGTGCATGTGGTGGACGATACGCTCACTCTCTATGAACCCATGGTGGAAATCTCGGTACGCCACCGACTGAAACAGGCTGCAGAATTGGCCCTTGAGGGCTTTTTTGAGCTGGTCCCCGACGAGGTCAAGGCGCGCGGAGGCTGTCATGTGTTGCTGGGCAAGCCTTATCAGACCCTGGGTAAAAAGGTCGAGGAGCTGAAGGCCGATTTGCTGATTGTGGGGCGGCATCATATCGAGCCGCTACGGGATCTCTTTGTGGGCACCACCGCAGAACGACTGTTGCGCCACTGCGACATTCCCTTGCTGATGGTCAGTACCGACGCTACCGAGCGCTATGAGCATGTGCTGGCGGCAACCGATTTTTCTCGCAGTTCACACCATGCGTTGCAGGCGGCCTTGTGGCTGGCACCGCAGGCGAAGATTCGGCTGGTGCATGTATTCGCTCCCCCTTTTTCCGGCTTCGTGCACCACGACCAGCAGGATCTGGATGACATGATCGGACTGCAGCAGGAGCGTATTCGCAAGGAAATCAAAACCGAGATGGCGCATTTTCTGGCCGAGGAAGATCAGAGCCGGATCCGGCCCGATATCATGACCGGCGGCGTACAGGATTGCCTGACGAATGCGGTGGAGCAGCATGGCCCGCATTTACTGGTGTTGGGTACGCACGGACGACAGGGCATTGGCCGGCTGTTGATTGGCAGTGTCGCCACCAGCTTCTTGAGCACGTTGCCCTGCGATGTGCTGGTGGCGAGGTAATGGTTTATATCAAAACGGTACCTGTCAAAACAACGCCGGCCAGTCCTGGTCGCTGTTGCCCAGCACCAGAAAGTAGGGATTGAGCAGTTGTTGCGGGTTGGCGTAGCTGAGTGGCTGGCCATCAAGCTGAATGACCCGGCCGCCGGCCTGCTCGGCCACACAATGGGCGGCAGCGGTGTCCCACAGCGAAGTGGGCCCCAGCCGTGGATACACATCGGCGGCGCCTTCGGCGACCAGACACAACTTGAGCGAGCTGCCCATGGCCACCAGCCGATGCTCACCCAGTTGCTCGAGCAACCGCGGCATGGCCTCTCCGGCGTGAGAACGGCTGCCCACCACCCGCCAGGGGGGGCCGGGCTCATGGGTGGCGACGGTAATAAAGCTTGTATTGCCGTCGGCGTCGGTCTTGCTGGCGCCAAAACCTCGCGCGGCGGTGTAGCACAATGACAGCGCCGGAGCATAAACCACGCCCAGCACCGGTTTTCCCTGTTCGATCAGCGCAATATTGACGGTGAACTCGCCGTTGCGCTTGATGAACTCCTTGGTACCGTCGAGCGGATCGACCAGCCAGTAACGGCCCTGATCATCCGCACCGCCGAATTGTTCGGTGTCTTCTTCCGACAGCACCGGCAGGCGAAGCTCCAGCTGTTTCAGGCGAGCGTCAATCAGTTGATGGGCGGCGGCGTCCGCCTCGGTCAGCGGCGACTGATCGGCTTTTTGCTCGATGGAAAAATCCCGGCCGTAAATGTCCATGATGGCGGCACCGGCATCCCGGGCAATGGCTTCCACCTCGGCAATCAGGGCGGCAGTAAGATAATCTGAGTGCACCGTGCTCTCCATAGGGTGACCTTGAAATGAGCCGATATGATATAAAAAAACGCGGCTTATTCCTATTTATGCAGTCAGACCCGGCTCATCAAGCGGTCAACCCATTCGATGAGCATCTCGATCCCGACCAAAGAACTCGCTTCCTTTATTCTCCTCGATCCTGCGGTATCGCCGGATACCGCAGAAAAACTAGCCATTCGGCACCCTTGTGAGTATAAATATTGCGCATTCTTTGAACTTTAGCCTGACTGTCGGTATCCTTGGCGACCTTCGGCGATAGCGCCTTTCTTCGTTTCGTTAACTGTGAGTCTGCTTCTTGATTTCCACCAATAACATCACCATGCAATTCGGCGCCAAGCCGCTGTTTGAAAATATCTCCGTCAAGTTCGGCGACGGCAACCGTTATGGCCTTATCGGCGCCAACGGCTGTGGCAAGTCTACCTTCATGAAAATCATGGGTGGGGATCTGGAACCCAGCGCCGGCAACATCAGCCTGGACGCCAACGAGCGGCTGGGCAAGCTGCGTCAGGATCAGTTCGCCTACGAAGATGTACGCGTGCTGGACGTGGTGATGATGGGTCATACCGAGCTGTGGGCCGCCATTCAGGAGCGTGACGCCATTTACGCCAACCTGGAAGCCAGCGACGACGATTACATGCGCGCCGCCGAGCTGGAAGGCAAGGTCGCGGAATACGACGGCTACACCGCCGAGTCTCGTGCCGGCGAACTCTTGCTGGGCGTGGGCATTGCGGTGGAGCAGCATTTTGGCCCCATGAGCGAAGTGGCGCCGGGCTGGAAACTGCGGGTGCTGCTGGCCCAGGCGCTGTTTGCCGATCCGGAAGTGTTGCTGCTCGACGAACCGACCAACAACCTGGACATCGACACCATTCGCTGGCTGGAAGGCGCGCTCAACGAGCGTAACAGCACCATGATTATCATCTCGCACGATCGTCACTTCCTGAACAGTGTCTGTACCCACATGGCGGATCTGGATTACGGCGAGCTGCGGGTGTATCCGGGCAACTACGACGACTACATGCTGGCCTCTACCCAGGCCCGCGAGCGTCTGATGTCCGACAACGCCAAGAAGAAGGCCCAGATTGCCGATCTTCAGTCGTTTGTGGCTCGCTTCAGTGCCAACGCCTCCAAGGCCCGTCAGGCGACCTCTCGTGCCAAGCAGATGGACAAGATCAAGCTGGAAGAAGTCAAGGCCTCCAGTCGTCAGAACCCCTTCCTGCGTTTCGAGCAAGACAAGAAGCTCTATCGTAACGTGCTGGAAATGGAGAAGATGTCTCAGGGTTATGGCGAAGAGCCCTTGTTCAAGAACCTGAACATGCTGGTGGAAGTGGGTGAGCGCATCGCCATTCTCGGTGCCAACGGCATCGGTAAATCGACCCTGGTCAAGACCCTGGTCGGTGAGCTGGCGCCCACCAGCGGCCATTACAAATGGTCGGAAAACGCGACTATCGGTTACTACGCCCAGGATCATGCCGAAGATTTCGACATGGACATCACGGTATTCGACTGGATGAGCCAGTGGCAGCAGATTGGTGACGACGAGCAGACCATCCGTGGCATTCTCGGTCGTTTGCTGTTCAGCCAGGACGACATCAAGAAAAAGGTGGGTGTGCTGTCCGGTGGCGAGCAGGGCCGTATGCTGTTCGGCAAGCTGATGCTGCAAAAGCCCAATATCCTGGTGATGGATGAACCCACCAACCACCTGGACATGGAATCCATCGAGTCACTGAATATGGCGCTGGAGCTGTACCAGGGCACCCTGATTTTCGTGTCTCACGATCGGGAGTTCGTGTCATCGCTGGCGACTCGCATTATCGAGCTGAGCGAAAGCGGTATGCGTAACTTCAGCGGCAACTATGAAGAATACCTGCGCGAAAAAGGTGTGGCGTAAGCGTTCTGTTTGACCGGGCGGGAACCAGGTTCCCGCCCGTTTGAGTCAGACACTAAAAACCACCGGGGCCATGCCCCGGTGGTTTTTTTAGTGCCGAAGAGTCGCGATTAGCGCAGGATAAGCAGGGGCTGCGGGGATTCCATCAGCATCAGATCGGTGATGCTGCCCAGCAGCCACTGGCGCATACGGGAATGACCGTAGGCACCCATCACCATCAGATCGATATTCTGTTTTTCCTGATAGGCCAGCAGGTTCTTTTTCACTTCACCCTGCAACAGGGCCGAGGTCGCCTTCAAACCGGCGGTTTCCAGCTGCAGCCGCGCCACTTCCAGCAACTCCAGGTTGTGCGGGTTGGGGCCGGCCACCATCACGATATGACACTCCAGGCCACGGAACAGCGGCGAGCTTGCCAGCATGTCCAGCCCCTTGCGGGTGGTGTCGCTGCCGTCAAACGCCAGCATGATTTTAGCGGGCTTTTTGAACTCGCCGGTGGTCAGCAGCAGAGGCTTGTCGGTGGTGCGGATCACCTGTTCTACATGGCTGCCGAGGCGGCTGGGAGTGTCGTCGGCATTGGTGCCCTGACGGCCCAGTACCAACAGCTGACTGTAGTCTTCGTACTGATCCAGTACCTGTGCCAGACGACCCTCGCGCTGAATGGTGCGCGGCTTGGGAAAACCGGACTGGGTCACGTGGGCGCTGGCTTGTTCCAGTACCTGGCGGCTTTGCTCCTTGGCGAGTTCAATCCGCTTTTTGTCCAGGGCGGCCAGTTCGGCGGTAATATCGTCCTGCGCGTGCAGGCTGGCGGCGGCACTCAGGTTGAGCAGCATGGTCGGCTCGGGTTTATGCAGCACATGCAATAGCACCAGGTGAGCGCCAAGCTGACAGCTGGCCCAGGCGGCATAATCGCAAACGGTTGCAGTGTGCTCGGAGCCGTCGATACAGGCTAATACATTTGTGTTCATGACCTTGATCCTGATGGTAATTGGTTGACGCTAAATAGAAAAAGAATCGAGGGGGCTCCGATTCGCAGTCACTCTATCATACTTTATTGTTGTTGTGACTTGATGCAGCACAAGGTTGATAGCGGCCGGGGAGGCCGTTGAACAGACTTTAATGACTGCCATGTCAGCACAGGGCCGGGCGGCCCTGTGCTGTACATAAATAAAGTACGGATTAACGCAGGATCAGTAGCGGTACTTGAGCATTGCTGATCATGGCGGTGGTGGTGCTGCCCACCAGCAGTTGGCGAATACGGGAATGGCCGTAGGCGCCCATCACCATCATGTCGATACCCTGCTGCTGCTGATAGGCCGGCAGTACCTTGTCGACATCGCCGGCTGCAATATGGGTGTGAGCATCGATGCCGGACTGGTTCAGCACATCACAGGCCCACTTGAGCTGCTCCCGGTGATCGTCGGTATCGGCACCCACCAGTACGATGTGCAGCTCAAGTCCTTTGAACAGCGGGCTCTGGGCCAGCATTTCCACTCCCTTGCGAGTGGTGGCACTGCCATCAAACGCCAGCATCACCTTTTTCGGTGCCTTGAAGTCGCCCTGAGTCACCAGTATGGGGCGGTGCAGGGCGCGAATTACCTGCTCGACATGGCTGCCAAGGTGCGCATAAGGGGAGCTGGAAGTTTCTCCGTGGCGCCCCAGCACCAGCAACCGGGTATCGGCCTCGAATTCCAGCAGGGTTTCGATCAGCTCGCCGTGGCGCTGCAGGGTAGCCGGGGCATCCACTCCGGCCTGGGAGGCGCGGGTGCGGGCCGCTTCCAGCATCAGTGAACCCTGCTTGGTGGCCAGCTTGCTGCGCTGGGCATCCAGCTCGGCCAGCTCGGCCAGCAGGTGTTCCTGGCTACCCAGGCCGATGCTGCCACTGAGGTCGCTTTTTACCTGGGCGACATGCTTGTCCTGCACATGAATAAAGGTCAGCGGAGCCTGGAGGCGAACACTGGCCCAGCTGGCGCAATCGCATACGGCGTTGGCGTGGCTGGAACCGTCGATACAGGCCATTACATTGGTCGTCATATTCATTCCTCTCTTAGTGGCCCATCAGCTTTTCAACAGCCTTGGGATCCTTATGCTCGGCAAAGCGATCCACCAGGGTGGCGCTGGCCTCGTTCAGACCGATCACGTCCACTTCGGTACCGTCCCGACGGAAGGTCAGTATCACCTTGTCCAGGGCGCTGATGGCGGTAATGTCCCAGAAATGGGCCCGGCTCAGATCGATGCGTACCCGCTCGACCACTTCCTTGAAGTCGAAGGCGGCGACAAACTGCTCGGCAGAGGTAAAGAATACCTGACCCACCACCTTGTATACACGAGTGCCATCGTCGGCCTTTTCGGAGCCTACATACAGAATTTGACCGACCTTGTTGGCAAAAAACAGGGCGCTGAGCAGCACACCCACCAGTACCCCATAAGCCAGGTTATGGCTGTAGACCACGGTAGCAACGGTGGCTACCATTACCACGCTTGAGCTGGCCGGGTGCGCCTTCAGGTTGATGATGGAGCTCCAGCTGAAGGTACCGATAGACACCATCACCATCACCGCCACCAGAGCCGCCATCGGGATTTGCGATACCCAGGGGCCGAGGAACACCACCATGATCAGCAGGACCACGCCCGCTACCAGGGTAGAGAGTCGGCCGCGACCGCCGGATTTAACGTTGATCACCGACTGGCCAATCATGGCACAACCGGCCATGCCGCCCAGGGCGCCGGTGGCAATGTTGGCCAGACCCTGACCCTTGCATTCCCGGTTTTTGTCGCTCTTGGTGTCGGTCAGATCGTCCACTATGGTGGCGGTCATCATCGACTCCAGCAGACCCACTATGGCCAGCGACAGGGAGTAGGGGAAGATAATGGCGAGGGTCTCGAAATTGAGCGGAACCTCGGGCCACAGAAACACCGGCAGGCTGTCGGGCAGCTCGCCCATGTCACCCACGGTGCGCACATCGATACCGAAGGCAATGGCGATCAGAGTCAGGCTGACGATGCACACCAGCGGAGAAGGCAGCAGCTTGCCCACCACCGGTACCAGCGGCAGCAGATAGATGATGCCCAGGCCGGCGGCGGTCATGGCATAGACATGCCAGGTGACGTTGGTCAGTTCGGGCAGCTGGGCCAGAAAGATCAGAATGGCCAGCGCGTTGACAAAGCCGGTGACCACCGAGCGGGAGACAAAGCGCATCAGCTCGCCCAGGCGTAAATAGCCGGCGAGGATCTGCAGCACACCACACAGCAGGGTGGCGGCCAGCAGATATTGCAGACCGTGCTCTTTGACCAGAGTAACCATCAGCAACGCCATGGCACCGGTAGCGGCAGAAATCATGCCCGGACGGCCACCGGCGAAGGCGATAACCACCGCCATGCTGAAGGAGGCGTAAAGGCCGATTTTAGGATCGACACCGGCGATAATGGAAAAGGCGATGGCTTCCGGGATCAGCGCCAGGGCAACCACCAGGCCGGCGAGCACGTCTCCCCTTATGTTGAAGAACCAGGTTTGCTTGATATTCGGTAGCATTATTAATTGTTCCAGGGTTGTAGGACGGGGTCGTACCGGCGTGGCATCGAGGCGGGCGCAATGGTACGGATATAACGGATGTATGAACAAGGCAAAACGCTCGCACAGCGGCGAGACAAGGCGCGGCTAAGCGCAATGGATGCAGTATGTGGACTAGGGCGGCGTGTTCGCTTTATTCAAAAAGTTCATACAAGGTTAATTTCTTATAAGTTATGTGAGCGAAATCGCGGTTATTATAGGGGGCCGCTTCGGTGGTAACAAGGCCGGATCCGGCGGCTGGGAGCCATGCGGTCATCCCTTTTCCGGGTGGGCTGGCGGTATGCACCGGGGAGCAAACACCATCAGGATAGCGGCCATAACAGCACCTTATCCCGTTCACATCATCTATAAGGGAAGTCTATGAGTAACAATCGCATGCTGGGCAGCAAGGTATTGGACGTGTTGCAGCATATTGGCCTTATCATAGTGGCGGCGTCCACCGTGGTGGCGGTCGGCCTCGAAATCGGCCACATGTGGCGTGCAAAAACGGTCACCCTGGCCGACTTGCTGCTGATGTTCATCTATCTGGAAGTGCTGGCGATGGTGGGCATTTACCTGCGTTCCGGCAAGTTGCCGATTCGTATCCCGCTTTATATCGCCATCGTGGCCCTGGCCCGTTATATGATTCTGGATATGAAGGGCATGGACAGTTTACGCCTGATCACCGTGGCCGGCGCCGCTCTGGTACTGGCGGTGGCGATACTGGTGATCCGCTACGGTCACGTTAAATTTCCTTATGACAAGGACGAAGGCGGGCACTGAGTCTGCTCAAGGCACTCACTGTGTACCTTTTCTTTATATAGCCTCTTCTTCAAGCCGCCACGGAAGGCGGCCTTGCCTCGGTATCACCGAATCGACCCGCAGTATCCTCGAGTTATCCCTCGGCACCCTATGTCCCCGGTCACGAGTTTCCGGTATCGGGTGATGCCGGGCTGGTTGGGCGAAGCATCCATCATGACAGTGCCGGCGGCACATCGTGTCGGTACCAGAGTGGGGAGCCTGCCGGTCGGCGTGATGATAAAAACGCTTTGGCCCCGGTGACCCTGTGAGGGCAAGGTCCCACCTTTTGGCTGCCAGCACACCAGGGCCGCAATGCCGGTGCAGGCCATGGCCTGTTGCAGCAGAAGCCCGGATGCCTTTCTTACCTCTATTACCCGTGCCGGATTGACGCCGGCATCAACCAGCGCCTGTCGTGATAACGGCGCCGGTGCATTGGCAATCAGTATCCATCCCCGGTTTTGCCGGCTGATGACGGCCAGGCTGGCCAGCAGCCGCGCCTGCTGTGCACGACTCCAGTGCGCAATACGCATGGTGGCATTGTCTGTTTGTTTCTGCTCAGATTGTTCCTGAGTCGGGGATGAAAAAAACTGCCCACGATATAACTGTTCGCGCGATAACAAGAGGGTGGCCATGCAGGATCCTTGTTGTTCGGTTACTGTTTTTATATACAGTAATGCTAGCCGGTATGCCGGTCAATTAAATACTGTTTAAATAAACAGTATTTAATTGACCGGTGCAGTCTTTCCCGACCCGACTATAGTATTCGTTGATTCCGTGAAACCGGGTAAAAAACCAGTCAGGAGAACAAGATGGACAAGGCGCTACTGGAACGAATGGATACTCACATGGTGCTGAGCATTCTGAATGAGAAGCTGCGGCTGGAGTGCGACAGCCTCACCGCCTTGCTGTCGCGTTACGAGCTGGACAGCGGTCGATTGATGGCACGGATGGCGCAAATTGGTTACCGCTACGATCCGGTCAGCAATCAGTTCAAGCCGGGAGCTTGATAGACAGGTCATCAAACTGCGATAGTGCCGGTTTATTTACAATAGGAGGCGATATGGAGGCAGAGTTCTGGCATCAGCGCTGGCAGTCTTCGCGCATCGGATTTCATCGCCAGCAGGTTAACGCCCAGTTAAGCCGGTTCTGGCCCCGGCTATCGCTGTCGAAGCAAACCGAGGTGCTGGTGCCGCTGTGCGGCAAAAGTCGGGACATGCACTGGCTGGCGGAACAGGGACATATGGTGGCGGGGTTTGAGTTATCGCCGCTGGCGGTGCAGAATTTTTTCACCGAGGCCGGGCTGGCACCCGGCTTGGAGCAATCTGGCCACTACCGGTGTTGGCATGCCGACCGAATACGCTTGTATGAAGGCGACTTCTTTCTGGCCGACAGCCTGCCACGCCGTTTTGATGCCGCCTATGACAGGGCGGCGCTGATTGCCCTGCCCGAGCAGATGCGTGTCGCCTACGCGGATTTGCTGGCGCGTTTGCTCAATCCGGGCGCGACACTGCTGTTAATCACCGTGGATTATGCGCCGACCCAGCAACAATCTCCGCCCTTTGCGGTACCGGAGGCGGAAGTTCGGCGGTTATTTGAACCCCATTTCACCGTTGAGCCGCTGGGCCGTATCGCCGAAGGGCAGAGTAATCCTGGCGTGGCATCCGGTGAGCGGCAATTTTTTGATGAACTGTGTTTTGTACTGCGTAGAAAGTGAATTTTTCATGTGTTTTTGAGGCTGCTGCGGCAGCCTTTTTTGTTTTTGTGCGCTGGGTCGGTTTTCATGATCATCAAAAGTCCCTATACTCCCGCCTGATTTTAACAATACGGAACAAAAATCTAACATAACCTTTATGGTTGGAGGTATGTTTTGATTTTTTCTTTTGATTAAATATATTTGGCTGTAAAATAAGTATTCAGCAAGACCATCCATCATTGACAGTTTATTCACTTGTGGCTTGGTTTTATTCCTTTTTGTTGTGCTGGACCGCATAAAACAGCGGTTTTTACTTTTTTTTAGCCGAGTTGGGTATGAACCCGATAAGGAAGGAGTCACCATGGAAAAGACCTTGAAGGGGCAGGCCGCGGTCGGTAAACGCAATCTGCTGATGTTTTTATTACCCTCGTTGCTGGGTATTCTGCTGTTCATGACCCCGGTCAGCTATAACGGCGACTTGACCATCATGATAGCGGTGCTGGCCAAAAGCCTGCAGGCGCTGCTGGCTGGATCGCTGACCAGTATCGTTACCGCCATTGTCAGCCTGTCGGCGCTGGTGTCCTTGTTCGTCACCCTGTTCAAACCGGCGTGGGTCACCCGCAGCTCTTTTTTGAATACCCTGTTCAATGTGAGCCCGGTGTGGTTGGTCAGCCGACTGGTCGGCGCCGTGTTCGTGGTGATGGTGTATACCCAGACCGGTTCTGACATTCTTTATGGCGGCGACACCGGCGGCCTGGTGCTGAACGACTTGATGCCGGTGCTGTTTGCGGTGTTTATTTTTGCCGGTTTGCTGCTGCCGTTGTTGCTGAACTTTGGCCTGCTGGAATTTGTCGGTACTCTTCTGACCGGCATCATGCGTCCGGTGTTTCGTTTGCCCGGCCGCTCGGCGGTAGACTGCATGGCCTCCTGGCTGGGCGATGGCAGCGTGGGTATTCTGCTGACCAGCAAACAGTATGAAGGCCATCATTACACCCAGCGTGAAGCGGCGGTGATCGGCACCACCTTCTCGGCGGTTTCCATCACCTTCAGCCTGGTGGTGTTGGCCCAGGTGAAGCTGGAACACATGTTCATTCCCTTCTATTTGGCGGTATGTGTGGCCGGCATAGTGGCAGCCATCGTAGTACCGCGTCTGCCGCCCTTGTGCTGGAAGAAAGACACTTTCATCAACGGCGCAGCGCGCCCGGCCAATGACGAGGCCACACCTGTCGGTTATTCTCGCCTCAGTCATGGCTATCACCTGGCACTGGCCCGCGCCGATAAGGTCGAGAGCCTGGGTCAGGTGGCACGTACCGGCATTCACAATGCGCTGGATATGCTGTTTGGGGTACTGCCGGTGGTCATGGCTTTTGGTACTCTGGCGCTGGTGATTGCCGAAAATACGCCGTTGTTCAGCTGGCTGGGCATGCCTTTCGTACCGCTGCTGGAGCTGCTGCAGATCCCGGAAGCCGCTGCCGCCTCCGAGACCATGGTGGTCGGTTTTGCCGACATGTTCATTCCGGCCATTCTGGCGACGTCCATCGAGAGTGACCTGACCCGCTTCGTGATTGCCGCCCTGTCGGTGACCCAGCTTATCTATATGTCGGAAGTCGGCGCCCTGTTGCTGGGTAGCAAGATCCCGGTGAACGTGCTGGAACTGTTCGTCATCTTCCTGCTGCGTACCCTGGTGACCCTGCCGGTGATCGCGCTGATCGCGCATCTGGTATTCTGATTACTGCGCTTTCCGTCTGAACAAGCCCCGCTGAGTCGGGGCTTTTTTGTATTTGCAGACATGGCGCCAGTTTGCTCTGCTAAGGTTGTGAGCGAAAGGTGCAAGGTCAAGGAGCCAACATGTATCAATCGGTACTCACATTCTGGTTTGAAGAGCTGACACCGGCCCAGTGGTGGCAAAAGAGCAAAGCGCTGGATGAGGATATTCGCCGGCGTTTTAGCGACCTGCACCGGCGGGCCTGCCTGGGAGAGCTGTTTGAGTGGCGTACTCGAGCAGAGGGGAGGTTAGCCGAGATCATCGTACTCGATCAGTTTTCCCGCAATATGTATCGTGACCGGCCCGAGGCCTTTGCCGCCGATGGCATGGCGCTGGTGCTGGCTCAGGAGGCGATAACTGCAGGGGCGGAGCGGGGGTTAACGGCCCAGCAACGGGTATTTTTGTATATGCCGATGATGCACAGCGAGTCGCTCAAGGTACACGATGTTGCTCTGGCGCTGTTCGAAAAAAACGGCATCGCCGATAACCTGGCCTTCGAGCTGCGTCATCGTGAGATTATCGCCCGTTTCGGGCGTTATCCTCATCGCAACGCCATACTGGGGCGGGCATCGACGGCAGAAGAACAGACATTTCTGCAACAGCCGGGGTCGGGGTTTTGAATCTGACGCTTGGGTCCGGCTTCATGGATTCCTGCCTGCGCAGGAATGACGAATTGGCGCTGACCAGCGAAGGCTGGGGTCCAGGGTACTGTGTTGTTATCGCATCGGGTCTATAGATTTTTGACTGCACAGCAATGACAAGGTAGCGAAAACACAAAAATGCCGGGCAGTGCCCGGCATTTTTATTGGGTACTGCACGGCAGGTATTACTGCTGCTGAATGGCCCAGATCTGGAAGGCGCGCTGGGTGTCTTTGTCAGCGGCGTTCCACCAATGCTGGAGCATTCCCAGGGCGTCGGCGTCCACTACCGCATCGCCAAACTTGGCCTGGGCGGCGGCTACAGCTGCGTCGGTACGGCCGCTAAAGGCCATGTTTTGCTCTGCCAGATATTCCTGAATGCCGCCTGCGGTATCCAGGCCAGCGGGCATCGGGATCAGGGTGAGCTCGGACGGTACGGTATTACCGCTTTTCTTGTCTACAACGGAGAGCTCGGACGCTTGCTCGCGTAAAAACTGGCGTGCCAATTGATAGTTAATCGGCGCTTTATAGTCGAGGACGAGCTCGGCATCGGCAGGCACATCAAGAGTTATGATGACAGGATCGCCATTGAGTACGCGCAGATCGGAGCGATTTGAAAAGTCTTTGGTATAAGAAACTGCAACCTGTTGTTTGCCTTCAGCAAGATCTACCTTGTGAACGGACTTGGTAATGCTGTTGGCGGTTTTGTTGCCATTGACCAGATGGATCTGGTAGGGCTGCTCTGCCTCGAAGGTGGCGGCGCTGGCACCGAACGACAGGCCGGCAAGGGCGAGGGCGGCAAGGGTAAAGCGTGTTTTCATCTGGGGCTCCTGAGCCATGTGTATTCCCATCCCTGATGTACAGTTTTCATACACGTTTTCTGCACGGAATGAGCTGCTAAGTAATTGAACCTACTTTAAGTTAACCGCAGGATTGTGACAATTTACGCTTGGCAGCGCAATAACCGATAAGCGCACGCCAATATGCCCTTAACCCAGCTCGCGGGTAAAGGGGGGCAGCGCATCGAGCAGGGCCGGGCCATAACGCCGGCTGAGCAGTCGTTTGTCCAGCAGCACGATACGGCCGCTGTCGGTTTCGGTGCGCAGCAGGCGACCACAGGCCTGGATCAGTTTGCGCGAGGCTTCGGGCATGGCCAGTTGCATGAACGGATTACCGCCACACAGGCTGATCCACTCGGCCATGGCTTCTTCTACCGGCGAGGTGGGCACTGCAAAGGGCAGCTTGGTTATGATGAGATTGGTCAGGTAGTGGCCGGGTAAATCCAGCCCTTCGGCAAAGCTGCCGGTACCAAACAGCACGCTGGGCTGCTTGCCGTCGCATTTCATCTTGTGCAGTTGCAACAGGGCCTGACGGCTGGCCTCGCCCTGTACCAGCAGCGACAGCCCCCTGGTTCGCAGCGCCTCGGCAGCCTGGTTCATCTGGCGGTAAGAAGAGAACAGCACCAGGCTGGCGCCCTGCTCCTTCAGCCACAGGGGGATTTGCTCCACCAGCAGGGCGTCGAAGTCGGGATCGGTCGGCTCGCAACTCAGTGGCGGTATGATCAGCCGCGCACTCTGGTAATCGAAGGGCGAATTCAGCCGCAGATAGTGGCTGCCGTCATCGGCTCTCAGTCCCACGGCGCGCCGAAAATAGCCGAAGTCGTTGAGGGCGGTGAGGGTGGCCGACACCATCACCACGGCGGCGGCCCGCGACCAGCACCATTGCTCCAGCAAATGGCCCACGGCCAGCGGCGTGGCACACAACAGCAGTTCCTGCTTGTCGTGCTGAACGAGCTCCAGCCAGCGGGCCGGAGGCGTCTGTTTGGGGCCGGTGGCACGCAGCAACAGCTCGGCGCCGTCGCGCAACTGCTCGCCATGCGACTGCTGCTGGCTCAGGGTTGCCAGTGCCGCCTCTATGGTGGCGGCCTGGCTCGGTTTGAGTTTAAGCTGTTCGCTCAGCTGACTGTGCAGGGGGCCGAGAGCGCGACAAAATCCCTGAACGTCGTCTTTCAATACCCCGAGTAATTCATCCAGCCCGACCGGCAAGTCACCGGGAGGGAAACGCAGGCAGCCTTGGTTATCGGGCTCAAGATCTTTGCGCTGCAGGGCACCGGACAACTGGCGGTACACGCCGTTCAGCGCCGGTATCAGCTGGGCCAGACTCTGTTGCAGACGACCCAGCGCCGATTGACCGTCTGCTCCCAGCAATTCGTTCAGGCCGCCCTGCCATTTGTTGAACTGTTCAAGCTGGCGCCGGCTCTGGCGCAGGGCCAGCCGTGCCGAACCCTGCTCGCGGGCCACCGGAGCGATATGATGGGCTTCATCCAGTATGTAAAGGCACTGCTCGGGCTCGGGCAGCACTATGCCGCCGCCCATGCTCAGATCGGCCAGCAGCAGGGCATGGTTGACCACAATCACATCGGCCTGATCCAGCTCGGCCCGGGCCAGATGAAAGGGGCACCGTTGGTGGCCAAGGGCCGGCTGACAGCTATGCCGCTCTGCCAGCAGTTGCTGCCACAGGGCATTATCGATGGGTTGCGGCCAGCTGTCTCGGTCGCCGGGCCAGTTGCCCGCCATAAAGGCTTGCCACAGCTCGGCCAGTTGTTGTTGTTGACTCGGGCTCAGTGCCTGCGCCGTTTCAAACATGCCGATTTGGGCCTCGCCCTGGGCCAGAGCTTCCAGCCGTCGGGTGCAGCAATAGCGTGCCCGGCCCTTGGCCAGTACGAAACGAAACGCGGGTTGGCAGTGGGGCAGAAACAGCGGCAGATCCTTGTCTATCAACTGCTCTTGCAGCGCCAGAGTAGCGGTAGAAATCACCAGTTTTTTCTGATTCATTCGCGCCCATGGAATGCCGGCCTGCAGATAGGCCAGCGACTTGCCGATGCCTGTGCCGGCCTCGGCCACCAGAATGCGCCGAGCCCGGTCGTAGCGGCCGAGCAATACCTTGCCGATTTCAGCCACCAGGTAGTTTTGTTCCCGGCGGGGAATAAAACCAGGCAGCGCCTGGCTTAGGCGGCGGTAATTATCGCGTACCAGCGTTTGGTAATCACCGGCTGGTTTGGTCGGTGGCGTAGCGATCGGTTGAGCTTGTAACTTGGGCTGTGACATAGGCGGGAGCTGGATGAATTGGCGCCGCAATTATAACCGCCAGTCGATTTTATACCAGTTGCAAGCAGTGAAGCAGAGAAAAGAGCCTTGAGTCACAGTTGCATGGCAGACGAGTACAACTGTCACAAAAAGTTCCCGCGATTTTGTTGCAAGCTCAAAAATGCGGTGATAGTCTGCCTCACATAGTAACGTGATACGTTGCTAACACAGGGAAAAACAAGGACTTAGTGTTTAATAACAGTAGGCATATAAAAATCATGAAAAAAACGATTCTTGCACTGACTATTCCTGCGCTGTTCGCAACTTCTGCTAGCGCCGTGACTGTATACTCCGACGAAGGCGCCCAGGTTGATATCTACGGCCGCGTTCAGTTCGAAGCGGGTGCTCAAAAATATCAAACAGTAAAGACCGACAAAGCCGAAAATTTCGGTGGTGTTGGTGAGGCCCGTCTGGGTGTTAACGTCAAGTACATGCTGAACAACGACGTGGATCTGATCGGTAAGCTGGAGTGGCAAGTAACAGCTGAAGGTGAGAATGATACACAGACAGACGATATCGATGCCCGTTACGCCTGGGCTGGTTTCCGTTTCATGGACACCACAGACCTGACTTTTGGCCGCGTAAATAGCCCATATGCTCAGCTGTTGGATTACACTGACGTGCTTAACGTATTCGGTGGTATCGCAGCATACGGTGATACGCTGGGAACAACTGACAAGGTTGACGACATGGCGCGTGTATCTTATGCCGCCAATGGTCTTGATCTGCGTGCAGGTTACTCTTTTAACGATGCCGACAAGCAAGACGGCAATTTGGCTGAAGAAGACCGTTGGTCCGTTTCTGCCGGTTATACCCTGCCGATGGGCCTGGGCTTCGGTGCCGCTTACGAGCAAATCGCCTTTGGTAACGGTGCGGATCAGGATAACTGGATTGCCGGTGTGAACTATACCCTTGATGGTTTGTATGTTGCCGCTATCTACACCGCGCAGGAGAAAGATGCAATCGGTGGCAAAAATGAAACCGACGGCTATGAACTGCACGCGCAATACACAGTTGACGCTTGGACTGTACTGGCTCAGTACTCCAATGAAGAGTACGACGCCGCTGGCTCTACTAGCACTGTAGATACGGTTGATGCTATTACTCTGGGTGCTCAGTACAGCCTGACACCGAAGGCTAAGCTGTATGCTGAATACTTAATCAACGATATTGGCGACCAAGACGACCTGTACGGCGTTGGTATTCAATATAACTTCTAAATTAGCCTAGGTTAAATAAAGAAGTACAAAAAAGCCGGCGCAAGCCGGCTTTTTTAATGTTTTAAAAATCCTGAAACGATTTTACTAGCACCTCACACCTCACACCTCACACCTCACACCTCACACCTCACACCTCACACCTCAC
>JAAEZO010000195.1 GCA_018222825.1 Gammaproteobacteria bacterium | reverse complement strand
TGGTGCAGAATTTTTTCTTCCGCCGCCACCATCAGCACTTCCACGTCATCGGTGTCTGCCAGCGGCCGTTCGTAGATCATCACGAACTGATCGGTCTCGCTGCGGCTGCCGTCGTGAAGCCAGGTGGTTTCGGTCATGGCCACCGGCCGGGTGTTATCCCAGGCCTTGGTGAATGGCTGCTCGTCCAGCGTCCATTCCGCCTGCACCAGCTCGTGATCGAGCAGCCGGTTCCAGGCGGCATCGCCGTCTACCGGGCGGGTCTGGTAGAAATACCAGAGCTTGACCTCGGCCACGCAGTCGTCGCCGGTGCCGCCGTCCAGCAATACCTGCACAAAGCCGTCATCGTCGGTGTAGAAGCGCAGCAGCTGATGACTTTCATCGAGGATGATGCGGCCCACCGCCTGAATGATCTGGGTGCTGGCCGCGCCTTCGAAGGTGACCTGCCCCTCGAGCAGCGACAGCTTGAGCGTATCCAGCTCGAAGCCGCCGCCCAGGCGCAGCCCCAGTACTTCCGGGGCCGGATCGGCCTGAGCGGTCGGCGGCTGCATTTTCTTTTTCAGCCAGTCGAACATGTTATTTACCCAGAATGCGGGCCAGTTCATCCTCGGCGCCGGCAGACTGGCTGCCGGTAATGCCGGCGGACTTCAACTTCTGCTCCAGGGCGTCGCCGCTTTCGCTGGCGGCACGTTCGGCGGCCACGTCCAGCTCGGCCTGGCGCTGGGTCTGCTTCTGCTTGATGCGATCCAGCGATTCCACCGCCGTCTTCATCTTGGTGTTGGCACCGCTGTGGCGGGAAGACACCGCGGCCTGGGCCTTTTGCACGCTTTCGGTGGCCTTGACCACGTCCAGTTGCTGTTCCAGCTGGCGCAGCCGGCTCTTGGCGGTGGTGATGTTGTTTTTAAGGCTCTGCTCGGAGGCGGAAAACTGGTCGACGTAGCTTTGCTCGCCGTCTTGCTCGCCTTTCAGCTCACCCACTCGCTGGGCACATTCCAGTGCCAGTTCCTTGTTGTCCTTGGCCATGGCGGCACGGGCGTGCGCTTCGTATTCTGCAATGCTGGTCGCGATGGCGTCTACTTTCTGCTGAGCCAGTTTACGCTTGGCCATGATGCCGGTGAGGGCTTCGTCGGAACGGCGCAGCTCCTGTTTGGCTTCACGAATTTCCTGCTCCAGAATGCGCAGTGCCTGGCTGTCGGCCACGGCCTCGGCGGCTTCGGTTGCGCCACCCTTGATGGCGGTCACCAGTTTTTTCCATACGCTCATACGGTTACTCCTTGCAGCTGATCCTGATACAGGTCGAGAAAGGCCTCGGTGTTGCGGAACAGGGTTTCCACTTCAATCACCACGCTTTCTTCCTTCGAGCCGGAAGCCAGGGAGCCGAAGGCGATGTAATAGTCGTCACCATTGATGTTGCTGATGCCGACCGTGGTCAGCGGAAACAGCTGATGGGTACGCAATATGGTGTCGTTCAGTGCGGCGGCGTCGTTTACCTGAGTGGCGGGAAACAGCAGGGTTTCGGCGATGATCTGCTCACCGGCCACGGCGATATAGGCTTCCAGCCCGTCGGTATTGGTGATCAACAGAGAGTCGTTTTCGAGCTTGCTCTGCCAGCCTTCACGGCCACCAAGCAGCTCGTGCAGCTGTGCTAACGTCCAGGACATGCGTGTACTCCAGTTGTATGAAAAAGAGGGTGAATAAGTCATATCAGCAGACAAGATAGAACAGAGTTGGTTGTGAAAGCCACCCTGGTTTGAGTCTGCCGGGTGATCATGGCGGTGAATGCAGCCCGGGTGTTGGCGGTTGCGGCGTCATTTACGCAGACTTGTCCTGCGGGTCTTGCTCGTCGGTGCAGGGTGGTGCGCATGGTGCGAGTGCCACCGAGACCGAGCAGCACCGGTTTCGCCCATGGGCCTTGGCCGCATAAAGTTGCTGATCTGCCAGCCGCAGCAGTTTTTGCGGATCGTCGTGTTGTTGCGGTACCTGGCTGGCCACGCCAAAACTGAGGGTAACGCAGCGAGAATCTGACAAATCGTCGCGGCTGATGGCCATGTTTTCAACGGCGGCTCTGAGTTTTTCTGCCAGCTCCAGGGCGCCGGAAGCCGTGGTATCCGGCAGTACCGCCACGAACTCTTCTCCGCCATAGCGTGCCAGTAAATCACCGGGGCGGTGGAGCTGTTCGGCAAGGCAGGTCGCCACCCGGCGCAGGGCTTCATCGCCGGCCTGATGACCAAAATGATCGTTGAAGGATTTGAAGTGATCGATATCGCAGAGAATCAGCGATAGCGGGGTCTGACTGCGTCGTGCCTGCGCCCATTCGTGGCTGAATGTCTTGTCGAAGGCCCGGCGATTGGCGATGCCGGTCAGGCCGTCCAGCTCTGACAGGGCCTGTAATTGAATGTTGGCCGCCTGCAACTGTTCGGTACGTGCCTGAACCCGCTCTTCCAGCTCTCGAATAAAGGTGCCCAGCTCTCTGGCCAGAAAGGCCAGACTGACGGACAGCTTTCTTACCTCCGGTACAAAGCTGCGCTTGAAGGGCGCTTTTTCCAGCTCGTCCAGCGCCTGACGCTTGGCCAGTTCCGAAATGTTTTCGATGGGGTTGGCGATAACCCGGGCCAGATATCCCCCTATCAGGATCATGGTGAGCAAGGTCGCCAGGGTGATCAGCAGCGTATCCCGGTTCTTGCCCGTGATCGGAGCAAGAAAGTCCTGTTTGGGTAACAGAATACCCAGTTGCCAGCTCAGGCCATGGCCCAAATCAATTTGTCGAATATTCAACAGGTAGGTCTTGTCGCCGACTTGCAGGTTGCCGTGCGTCTGGTGCTGTTGTCGATACTGGCTCACGGCCTGAAACAGGGGATGAGGATGCTGGTCGAGGGACCAGCGTTGATGGTCGTCGCCGTGCTCCGCGGGCAGGCCGGCATTCGAGGTCGCAATCAGGGTGCCATCCTGCTCTGCCAGAAAGGCATAACTGCCCTCACCGATGTTCAGGGATGCCATGAACTCGTTAAGCTGCTGGAACGACATGTCGACGGCGGTCACGCCGATGATCTCGCCCTGCTGGTTGGTCACGGCCCGAGACAGGCTGACGGCGAAGCTGTCGATGCCCACATAGCGATAAATATCACCCCAGCAGGGTGAAGCAGGGTGCTGCAGGGCGCACTGCATAAAGGGCCGCTGCCGAGAATCGTAGGCATAGTAGGGCAGTACCGGCTCGCCGATGTGATCGTCGGCGGTGGGAATATAGCCGGTCAGCTGAAAGGGGCCATCGACGAAGTTGGCCGATATCTGCAGCGCATCGGGCCGCTTCATGTCGCGATATGCCGCAATATAGCGGCCATCACTCAGAGCAACGGTAATAAAGTTCAGGTGTTCGAAATGACGAATCTGGTTCAGCAGCCAGGGACTCATGGTCTGGGGTTGCTGCGCATCGAGCAGGCCTTTTTGCAGGGCGCCGGCGTTGATATTGATGATTTTGGGCAGCACTTCGGTGAGGTTATCCACCCGCGCCAGAATGCGGTTACTGAGTTCCTGGGCGAATTGATGGCCCATGCTGCTCGCGACAGACTTGTTGTTGAGGTAGGAAAGGGCAATGAAGATCACGGCCGCCAGAATAAATAAGCAGGAAAACGGCAATATGATCAGTAGCCGTAATCGCAAAGTCTGAAAGGCTCGCATTGTTTCGATTGTCCCTGTACTGAAAAGTCCACTTTGGCCATGGTCCCTGGGCCGGCTTGCGCTATTGACTCTGCTCTCGGTGAGCATAGGCAAAAGCAAGCCATGAATAGTTTCACATGAAGCTGGTCCAAAAAACAGCTTGGTGATGGCTTATGTGTCGATAAGCCATCGCTTGACGGCGATCAGCGGCAAATGCCCAGCCGTTGTTGAATGGGCGTCAGCAGCAGGGGGCTCAGATCGATGGCGTTGGAAGGGTGGGCAATGGCGTTGGTGGTGATCAGCCGCCGTAGCCCGCGGTCGGTCAGTTGCTGCTCGATATGATCGGCAAACAGGCCGTGAATGGCCGCGCAGTCTACCTTGTTCACGCCCTGAGCGCGCAATGCCTGCAGGCAGCGCAGCACCGTCTGGCCACTGGAGATGACATCATCTATGATCACCGCGGTGTGGTGGCGCCAGGCGGCCAGATCCGGCAGCTGAACCGTTACCTCGCGGTCACCGCTGCGTACCTTGCTGCCCACCACATAATTGTGGCCGCTTCGGGCGGCAATTTGTGCCACCCATTGTTCGCTCTCCGCATCCGGCCCCACCAGCAGCAGCGGCTCCGGCTGTTCGCCCAACCAGTCGGCCA
>JAAEZO010000194.1 GCA_018222825.1 Gammaproteobacteria bacterium | reverse complement strand
CTGCCCCACCGACCCGCTGCAAGCACATCCATGTGACGCTCAGCACATGACATCCTTGTCATGTGATGGTCGCTGGAGCTGATCCCTTTGCCCTCCTTGATGCCGCTGAGTCGCCTGTTGGCGCCGTCTACAGGAAACTCGGTGTTCCAGAAGAGGCAACAGAGAACGGCTCCCACGACCGTGAAATGCCAGGGACGGCATTTCCGAGCCCCAGGGAGGGTTTATGGCGTGTCGAGGGAGGCGGCTGTGTTGCCTCTGGTCTGGGGCCTCAATATGACCAGATCATTACTGGGATTGGTATTACAGCATGAAATGCCGGGCCAGCAGCGCCGCGGTAAAGTTGGTTTTAAGATAGAAGCCGCGCGGCAGTGTCATGATGGGTTGTCCCTGGCGGCCTACCGCCTCGGTCAGCGCCCGGCTGTTGGCGGCCTTGGGCCTGAGCTGCAGCACCTGGCCGTGACGGGCACTGATGTTCTGCACCTCCCCCAGGCTTATCAGCTCCATGATTTCTTCCCAGTCCTGACGCAACAACCGCTCTTCCTGCTCGTTCGGGCTCCACAGCAGCGGCTGACCGATGATCCTGTCGCCGGGGGCCAGGCTGCGTTCTCCGAGTACCGGTATCCACAATACCCGGGATAACTTGTTGCGCACGTTGGAGTCTTCCCAACGCAGGCCGCCGATGTCCGTCAGCGGCGCCACACTGACAAAGGTGGTTTCCAGTGGCCTGCCACGACTGTCGATGGGAATGGTTTTCAGCTCGATACCCAGTTCGGGAAAGTCCTGCTCCGGCTTGGATCCCGCACTGGCTCCCAGCGCCAGCTCGAGCAGCTGACCCACCCAGCCCTTGTCTCGCCGCAGGTTAGGAGGTACCGGAATATCAAACGATAAAGCCAGCTCTTTCAGCGACAGGCCGGCCAGTTGTTCGGCCCGCAGCAGCAGGGCCGGAATCGAGGCCGGACGGGAAATTGGCTTGTTCAAAATATGACCGGGCTCCAAAGGCGGGATAAATGCTGACCAGTGAGCCAGTAATTATTATAACCGCATGATTCAAAATGGTTTATCAGTGACATGTTATTGCTCTTTTCAGCGGCCGCATGATATACCGGTTTTACCTGAGTATAAACATGCTGTTGCACAGCCTTATCCACAGAAACTCTGGATAACTACACACAACGGCCGGGCAGTGATTTTACGGTGGCCAAAACGGCAAAAATCAGCTTTTTTTTCTTGCTGTTAACGCTTTGTTTACCTGGTTTTTGTGGATAAGTTGCCGTTGGTTGATCTTTGAGCGGTCAGACTTACTAACACTACAGACATTTTTATACGGGCTGTGAAAAGATCCAGCTCGATCCTTTTTTTTGATATTAATCTTATGATTTATTGATGTTTTTTGTCTTGTGTTATGTTTTGATCACCCAGGTTTTCAAGCATGGTGGCAGAGAGGATCTCAAGCTATACAGCCTTTATCACAAGCTTATCCACATAAATTGGGGGAAAGCGATCCCTCGACGATCCTTTTTCTGTTTATAACTATTGACAAGAACACAAGTTATTCAACATTGACTATCAAGCTGGCTCCGACAGCATCATTTGCCGGGAATAGGGGAATATGGAACAATCGTCCTTATGTTATTTTTTTAGTCTGGTGATTGCGTGATAGATGGCGACGGTTTTCGTCCCAATGTAGGCATAGTGATCTGCAATCGCAAAGGCCAGGTGTTATGGGCCAGACGCTACGGGCAACACTCCTGGCAGTTCCCTCAGGGCGGGGTGGACGACGGCGAAACGCCGGAGCAGTCCATGTACCGGGAGCTGTACGAAGAAATCGGGCTCAGACCCGAAAATGTCACCTTGCTGGCGGTTACCCGCCACTGGCTGAAGTACAAGTTACCCAAGCGTCTGGTGAGATGGGACAGCAATCCCGTCTGCATCGGTCAAAAGCAGAAGTGGTTTCTGCTGCGGTTGGAATCGGATCATGAATCACACATCGAGTTTGGTTGTCATGGGCATCCGGAGTTTGATGACTGGCGCTGGGTCAGCTACTGGTACCCGGTGCGACAGGTGGTTTCTTTCAAGCGGGAAGTATATCGACGGGTGCTGAGGGAATTTGCACCCATTGTGATGGCAGAGCAAGGCCGCCGAGACGGTCGCAAGCGACATCGGTAACGCATCGACAAAGGAGTAGGCGGCAGTGTTAAAGGAATTGCGGGAAATCGTTCAGCAGGTAACGGCCAGCTCCGACCTCAATGGTGCCATGAGCGAGCTGGTTCGCCAGACTCGTCATGCCATGCAGGTGGACTGCTGCTCCATTTATCTGCGCCAGGAGCATGAGCAGAATTACCTGCTGGCGGCCACCGATGGCCTGGCCGCCAAGGCCGTCGGTCACGCGCGAATTCCATTGGGCGAGGGCATCGTCGGCCTGATCGGGGAAAAGGAAGAACTGATCAACCTGGCCGATGCCCAGCTGCATCCCAAATTCAAGTATCTGCCCGAAGCGCGCGAAGACGCTTTCAAATCCTTTCTCGGTGCTCCCATCATTCATCAGCGTAAAACCCTGGGTGTGCTGGTGGTGCAGCAGAAGCAGGTGCGATTGTTTGAAGAGGGAGAAGAATCGTTTCTGGTGACACTGGCCTCTCAGCTGGCTACCGTTATTGCCCATGCCGAGGCCAAGGGTAACCTGCGCTCGCCCAACTGGCACGGCATGCTGCGTGGTCTGGCGGGCTCTCCTGGGGTGGCGATTGGTCGTGCCTGGGTGTGGCGGCCCCGCGTCGAGCTGAGTCAGGTGAAGGAGCGCAAAGCCGATAATGCTGGCGTACAGCACGAACGGCTCGACCGGGTGCTGGTGCAGGTAGAAGACGAACTGAACGGCATGGCGCTGCGTTTCAAGGAGTCTCAGGCCAGCGAGTCGGTGGCGGTGTTCGAGGTGTATCAGTATATCCTCAAGGATCCGGTGTTCATCGGCTTGATCAGAGAGGAAATCGAACGGGGCTGGATTGCCGGCAGTGCGGTCAAACGGGTCTGTGAAAAACAGATCGCCCAGTTTTCGGTAATGTCTGATCCTTACCTGCGAGAGCGGGCCGCGGACATTCGCGATCTGGGCCAGCGATTGCTGACCCGGCTGATCCACGAAGATGACGGCTTGCTGACCCTGGATGAGCCGATCATTCTGGTGGCGGACGAAATCAGCGCCACCCTGATAGCGGAAATTCCCCGCAGCAAGCTCAAGGGTATTGTTTCCGCCAAGGGCTCCATCAACTCTCACGCTGCCATTCTGGCTCGAGCCATGGGCATTCCTGCAGTCATGGGCATCGATCATTCGTTCGAGCTGCTGGAAGACCGCACCCTGATCGTCGATGGCTACAACGGTGATCTGCTGGTGGAGCCGGTGCCTTCGGTGCTGCGCGAGTACCGCCGCCTGATGGCCGAAGAAGAGCAGATGGACGAGCTCTTCGATACGGTGCGTAATGAGAGCTCCGTTACTCTGGACGGCGTTACCGTATCCTTGCTGCTGAATGCGGGTCTGAGTGCGGATACCGATATTGCCATGAACGACACCGCCGATGGGGTAGGGCTGTTTCGTACCGAAATTCCCTTCATGATGCGCGATCGCTTTCCTTCAGAGCAGGAGCAGGTCATCAGCTATCGCCGGGTCATGAGCAGTTATGTCGGCAAGCCGGTGTGCATGCGTACCCTGGATGTGGGCGGTGACAAGCAATTGCCTTACTTCCCCATCGTGGAAGAAAACCCCTTTCTTGGCTGGCGAGGCATTCGCCTGACTCTGGATCATCCCGAAATCTTTCTGGTGCAGCTAAAGGCAATGCTGCGTGCCAGTCAGGGGCTGGACAACCTGTCCATTATGCTGCCGATGGTGACCAGTCTCGATGAGATACGGGTCGCGCGTAGAATGCTGGATCGCGCCTGGCGTGAGGTGTCGGCTGAAACCGCCGATCAGCAGGGCATCATCCGCTACCCCAGCCTGGGGGTGATGATAGAAGTACCGGCACTGCTCTACCAGCTACAGGACATGGCCCCGCTGGTGGACTTCTGGTCGGTAGGTACCAACGATCTGACCCAGTATCTGCTGGCGGTAGACAGAAACAACGGCCGGGTGGCCGATATTTACGATGCCCTGCATCCGGCGGTATTGCGCGCCTTGCAGCAGATTATCGATGCGGCTCGTCGTCATGCCAAACCCGTGTCTATCTGCGGCGAGCTGGCCGGTGACCCCATCGGTGTACTGGTGTTGATGGCCATGGGCTATCGGCGTTTCAGCATGAACAACAGCAATCTCATGCGCATCAAATATATAGT
>JAAEZO010000193.1 GCA_018222825.1 Gammaproteobacteria bacterium | reverse complement strand
TATAGTCATGGCAGATCTGGTTCAGCTGGTCGGTGGTCACGCCGGCTTGCACGTGAGGTTCGATCATTTCCAGCACGTCGGCGGCCAGGCGACCGGCTACGCGCATTTTTTCTATCTCTTCCGGGGTTTTTATGACTATGCTCATCAAATTCGTCTCTGTGGGTGGGCGCCCGGTTCAGGATTGCGTCGTTTTGCAGGGCGGCTATCGGCTATGCCGATTAAGGATGGCCGATAAAAAGGACAAAAAGTGTAACGCCAAGTGCGTCTGACTTCCAGTAGCGAAGCTGCAGTCGAATAACGGCAACACTGGTGCAGGGGCTACTTTTATGGTATAAAGCGCGCCGTGATAGTTGCATCTGCGGGTATACCTGCAGATTTATCCGTCACACACATTCACCTTCTTAATACACACACACATCGGCACATGCTCCAGGGTGCCTTCGGGTCGGAGTCATGGGATGTGTGGAGGCCTAACCCAATACACTTATTTGAGGAAATCATGGCACAAGTATCTATGCGCGACATGCTGAAAGCCGGCGTTCACTTTGGTCACCAGACTCGTTACTGGAACCCCAAGATGAAGCCGTTCATTTTCGGCGCCAGCAACCGGGTTCACATCATCAACCTGGAAAAAACCGTTCCCATGTTCAACGATGCGTTGAACTACCTGGGCAACGTTGCTTCCAAGAAGGGTAAAATCCTGTTTGTTGGTACCAAGCGCGCAGCCTCTGAAGCCGTCAAAGAAGCCGCTACCAAGTGTGATCAGTTCTACGTCAACCATCGCTGGTTGGGTGGCATGCTGACCAACTGGAAAACCGTACGTCAATCCATCAGCCGCCTGAAAGAGCTGGAAAGCCAGGCTCAAGACGGTACCTTCGACAAGCTGACCAAGAAAGAGGCGCTGATGCGTACTCGCGAAATGGAAAAGCTGGAGAAGTCCCTGGGCGGTATCAAGGACATGGGCGGTCTGCCCGACGTATTGTTCGTAGTAGACGCTGACCACGAGCACATCGCTATCAAAGAAGCCAACAACCTGGGCATTCCGGTAGTATCGATTGTTGACACCAACTCTAACCCGGACAACATCGATTACATCATTCCCGGTAACGATGACGCCATCCGTGCCGTCCAGCTGTATCTGAATGCTGCTGCCGACGCCGTGATTGCTGCCCGTGCGCAAGACTTGGCCGTGCAAGCCGAAGACAACTACGTCGTAGAAGAGTAATAAAGTCGAAGCCTAGGCTTCAGCCTTTATTAACCATACGAAAGTAATGGGTTAACAGGGGCCTTGTGCCCCTGTTTTCTTGTAGACCAAGATCGAGGAAATTAGACATGGCAACTATTACCGCCGCCCTGGTAAAAGAACTGCGTGAGCGCACTGGCGCTGGCATGATGGATTGTAAAAAAGCCCTGACCGAAGCCAATGGTGACATTGAACTGGCCATCGAAGAGATGCGCAAGTCCGGCCAGGCCAAAGCTGCCAAGAAAGCCGGCCGTATCGCCGCCGAAGGTATCATTCTGATGCGTCAGGCCGGAAACACCGCCGTGATGATCGAACTGAACAGCGAAACCGATTTCGTAGCCAAAGACGCTGGTTTCCGCGCTTTCGGTGACAAAATTGCCGACATCGCGCTGGCAAACAAAATCAACGACCTGGACGCTCTGAAAGCGGCCGAGTATGAAAACGGCGAAAACGTTGAACTGACGCTGACCAACCTGATCGCCAAGATCGGTGAAAACATGAGCCTGCGTCGTATCGTGCTGGTGGAAGGTGACAACCTGACCACTTACCTGCACGGCACCCGCATCGGCGTTATCGCCAACCTGAAAGGTGGTGATGAAGAAGTGGCCAAAGACGTGGCAATGCACGTTGCTGCTTCCAACCCGCAGTTCGTCAAGCCCGAAGACGTTTCTGAAGAAGTCGTGGCTAAAGAGCGCGAAATTCAGGTCGACATCGCCATCAACTCCGGCAAGCCGAAAGAAATTGCCGAGAAGATGGTTGAAGGTCGCATGAAGAAGTTCACCGGCGAGATCTCTCTGACCGGTCAGCCCTTCATCAAGGATCCTTCTATCACCGTTGCCGATCTGCTCAAGCAGAAAGGCGCCGATGCCATCGGTTTCGTCCGCTATGAAGTGGGTGAAGGCATCGAGCGTAAAGAAGAAGATTTCGCCGCCGAAGTTCAGGCGCAGATTGCTGCTTCCAAGGGTTAATTCCCGCCGTTGTTAGTGCTATCCAGACCGCGACTTGTGTCGCGGTCTTTCTATGACCAGGAATAGAAAAGCATGAGTACCAATCCTAAACCCGCATACAGACGCATTCTTCTTAAACTGAGCGGCGAAGCGCTGCAAGGTGAAGAAGGCTTTGGTATCGATCCCGCCGTACTCGAACGTATGGCTCAGGAAATCAAAGAACTGGTTGAACTGGGTGTTCAGGTCGGCCTGGTGATCGGCGGCGGCAACCTGTTTCGCGGTGCGGGCCTGGCCCAGGCGGGCATGAACCGCGTGGTGGGCGACCACATGGGTATGTTGGCCACCGTGATGAATGGGCTGGCCATGCGCGATGCCCTGCACCGTGCTTATGTGAATGCCCGTCTGATGTCTGCTATTACTCTGGAAGGCGTGTGCGACCCTTATAACTGGGCCGATGCCATCAGCTTGCTGCGCAAGGGCCGCGTGGTGATTTTCTCTGCCGGTACCGGCAATCCTTTCTTCACCACCGATTCTGCCGCCTGTTTGCGTGGCATTGAAATTGAAGCCGACGTAGTATTGAAGGCCACCAAGGTGGACGGCGTCTACAGTGAAGATCCGATGAAAAATCCGGATGCAGAGCTGTACAGTCAGCTCGATTATGATGATGTACTGGATCGCGAACTCAAGGTGATGGATCTGGCCGCCTTTACCCTGGCCCGGGATCACAACCTGCCGGTTCGGGTATTCAACATGAACAAGCCGGGTGCGTTGCGCCGTGCCGTGATGGGGGAAACCGAAGGCACCCTCATCAGCCGGAAATAAAAATTTGTGAAGCGTGAAGCGGGAGGAGTGAGGTGTTTTATCCCTCATCCCTTACGTTTTACCCCTCATCAAGACAAAAAGGATAAAAACCGTGATTAACGAGATTAAGAACGACGCCCAAACGCGCATGGAAAAGAGCCTTGAGTCGCTCAAGGGCCAGATGAACAAGGTTCGTACCGGTCGTGCTCACCCCAGCCTGCTGGACACCATCTACGTGGATTACTACGGCGCGGCCACTCCGCTCAAGCAGGTAGGCAACATCACTACCGAAGACTCCCGTACTCTGGCGGTGACCGTATTCGATCGCACCATGATCAAGGCAGTAGAAAAGGCCATCATGAGTTCCGACCTGGGTCTGAACCCGTCCAGCACCGGCACCATGATCCGCATTCCGCTGCCGTCACTGACCGAAGAGCGTCGTAAAGACCTGATCAAGGTGGTGCGTCACGAAGCCGAGCAGGGCCGGGTAGCGATTCGCAACATCCGTCGCGATGCCAACGGTGACTTCAAGGCACTGTTGAAAGACAAGGAAATTTCCGAAGACGACGATCGTCGTGCCCAGGATGACATCCAGAAACTGACCGATCTCTATATCAAAAAGATAGACGAAGCCCTCGCTGTCAAAGAGAAAGAGTTAATGGAAATCTGATACTTACATCAGGTATAGTAGCCGACGCCGTGTAGCTGCCTGCACGGCGTTTGTCTTTGTGCAGGAGTGATTTATGCCAGCAACGGCAGCATTCGACGACCCGTCTCAGCTACCCCGCCATGTCGCCATTATCATGGACGGCAACGGTCGCTGGGCAGAACAGCGGGGCAAGTTTCGGGTTAGTGGGCACAAGGCCGGTGTAAAATCGGTGCGCGCCGCCGTCAGCTTCGCTTATCAGCTCAAGCTTGATGCCCTGACCCTGTTCGCTTTTTCCAGCGAAAACTGGCGCCGTCCCGAAGACGAAGTCAGTGCCCTGATGAGCCTCTTTATTGCCGTGCTTGGTTCGGAAGTGCGCAAGCTGCACCGTAACAATATTCGCTTGCGGGTAATCGGCGATCACAGCGGTTTCAGCGACCACCTGCAACGTAAAATAGCCGATGCCGAGGCGCTTACCGCCGCCAATACCGGACTGACCCTCAATATTGCCGCCAACTACGGTGGCCGCTGGGATATCACCCAGGCCTGTCGCCGTGCGGCCGAACAGGTAGCTGCCGGTGAGCTCAATCCTGCCGATATTACTGAGCATCACTTGGGAAGCTTGATGACCATGGCCGATCTGGCTGAGGTCGACTTGTTGATCCGTACCGGCGGCGAGCAGCGTATCAGCAACTTTCTGCTGTGGCAGCTGGCCTACGCCG
>JAAEZO010000192.1 GCA_018222825.1 Gammaproteobacteria bacterium | reverse complement strand
AGCTATTTTGGTGACCGAGAAACCGATATTGCGATGACCGAGCTGTTTGGCCAGTTCCCTCAGGTCTTTTATCAAGGCTACAATAGAGTCTGGCCGCTGGAAGAGGGTTACAGGGAGCGGCGAGATATTTACAATCTCTACCATTTGCTTAACCATGTTAATCATTTCGGCGAGCCATATCTCGCTCAGGCCAAAGACAGCCTGTATCGTATTATTGCCAGTTAGGAGACGCTATGCCGCAACCTGTGGTGTTGATCACCGGTGCCGCCAAACGCATTGGTGCCGAAATAAGCCGCCATTTGCATCAGCAGGGATATCGACTGGTGCTGCATTATCACCGTAGTGAGGCGGTGGCCACCGCCCTGATGCAGGAACTGAATAGTGCGCGGCCAGACAGCGTTCGCTTGCTCTGTCAGGATTTAACCCGTCTCGATGAATTGAGCGGTATGGCCGACAAGGCGTTGGCTTGCTTCGGCCGCCTCGACGGTCTGATCAATAATGCATCCAGCTTTTACCCCACTTCTTTCGGTGAAGGTACGCCGGCACAGTGGCAGGATTTATCTGCCACCAACGCCGCCGCCCCTTATTTTCTGATCCAGGCCTTGGCACCGGCATTAAGAGACAGCCAGGGGTCTATCATCAATATGGTGGATATTCATGCAGAGAAAGGGCTGAAAGATCACCTGCTGTACACCATGGCGAAAAATGCCCTTGCCACTCTTACTCGCGGACTGGCGGAAGAGCTGGCTCCGGCCATTCGGGTCAACGGCATCGCGCCCGGGGCCATTATCTGGCCGGCTCATGCCTTGACCGAGCAACAGAAACAGCAAGTACTGGCATCGATTCCGATGGGGCGACTGGGTGAACCAAGTGAAATTGCCGAGACGGCTGCCTTTCTGCTGACGGGCCCGCGTTACCTCACCGGGCAGATCATTGCCCTTGATGGTGGGCGTTCCAGCCGAGGGTTAGCCGAAGCCTGAGTTGAAACCAACATAAGGAATAACCCGATGCGAGACTATTTTGAGCAAAACATCCTCTGCCCTCACTGTGGTCATCATACTCGCATCGTGGTTGATGCGTCCGAAGGCGATCAGAATTACTACGAAGACTGCATGGCGTGCTGTAACGCCATGCACATTATTGTGAAACGAAATGAATTAAGCGATAACGTTGAGCTGAGCGTTGATGCTGATGATGAGCAGTATTTCTGATTGTTGTAGTTAATACAACACCGTGCATGTTGGCATAATATTATTGTGTTGCCATCACCCGCTCTACCGTATCAACAATCGCCTGGGTTTGCGGGTCAATTTCGATGTTTACCTGCCAACCTGGCTCAATATGGCCCAGATTGGTCCGCGCCAGGGTTTCCGGTATCAGATGTACTGCAAAGCGATCTTCCCGTACATCTCCGAGCGTCAGGCTGATACCATCGATGCCGATGTAGCCCTTGGTAAAAACATATTTGGCAAGGTTTGCCGGCAACGCAAACCACAGGGTGGTATTGGTTTGTGTCTCGACTCGTTCCAGCAGCTCACTTTGTGCCATGATATGGCCGGACATGGCATGTCCCCCTATCTCGTCACCAAAACGCGCCGCCCGCTCGAGGTTGACACTGTCGCCGACATTTAACCGCCCCAGATTGGTCACCCGCAGGGTTTCCTGCATTAAATCAAACGCAATGCGGTCACTCTCTATGGCAGTCACGGTCAGACAACAGCCATTGTGAGCGACAGAGGCACCCAGCTCCAGTCCTGCAAGCATGCTCTGTGGCAGTTGAACAAGGTGGGTGCGAAAGTCCTGTTTTTCTATGATATCGAGCAGTATGCCCTGCCCTTGTACTATTCCGGTAAACATGTATTTTCCATCTAAAAAGTCAGTTGAAGATAGTGGGAATCTGCCTTCATCAAGGTTATATTCCCGGATATTGTCGATATTCCATCTATTTTCCACTCTTTATCGATTGCCGTTCCCGACCTTTCCTTTTTACTGCAAGCGAGAACACCATGGCCTTGAAGCCTTATATTGCCGAAATTCCCCGTTTGTTGCGACTGTGCGGCCCTATCATGGTGGCGCAAGTCGCGCAGACCACCATGAGTTTTGTCGACACCCTCATGGCCGGTCAGGTCAGTGCTACCGATCTGGCGGCGGTCGCGGTAGCCACCAGCTTCTGGCTGCCACTTATCCTGCTGGTGCAAGGTGTGATCATGGCGTTAACGCCCATCATATCGCAATTGAATGGCGCACGTCGTCATGGTGAAGTCGCCGCCGCCGTACATCAGGGGTTCTGGCTGACCATATTGGTGACTCTGCCGGCCATGTTGGCACTGTATTACTCCCCTCTGGCCCTGCACTGGTTGGATGTAGAGCCACTACTGGCCGAAAAAACGACCGGTTACCTGCACGGTATTCTGTGGGGCATGCCCGCCTATGCGCTTTATCAGGTATTGCGCAATTTCAGTGAGGGGCTGTCACATACACTGCCCACCATGGTTATCGGTTTTATCGGTCTGGCCATTAACGTGCCGGCCAACTATATCCTGATCCACGGCAAGCTGGGCATGCCCGCCCTGGGCGGCGTTGGCTGTGGCTATGCTTCGGCGCTGGTATTCTGGGCCATGCTGATTGCCATGATCGTCTACACCCGCCGTTCGCCCTTGTTGAACTCATTCTCGGTATTTACCCGCCTGCACGCCCCCGACTGGCCGCGAATTGGTCGTCTGTTCCGTTTGGGGTTTCCCATTGCCATGGCCATTTTTTGCGAAGTGACACTGTTCACCGTGGTGGCGCTATTGTTGGCACCGTTGGGTTCCGAGGTGGTGGCCGGCCATCAAATTGCCATCAACTTCTCCAGCATGATTTTCATGATCCCTCTGAGTCTGGGCATGGCCATGACCATCCGCGTGGGTCATAGCCTCGGAGAGAACAAAGCAGAACAGGCCAGAATGATCAGCATCGCCGGTATCGTATTCGGCTGTATAGTCGCGATATTGACCGCCCTCGCGACCATTATGGGCCGCCACTGGATTAGTGCGCTCTATACCGACAACACCGCCGTGCTGGATCTTGCCGCCAGTTTGCTGCTACTAGCCTCTTTTTATCAAATATCCGACGCGGCCCAGGTGATATCGGCCGCCGCTCTGCGCGGCTACAAGGATACCCAGACCATCTTTTACATTACCTTTGTGGCCTATTGGCTGTGCGGTCTGCCGGCGGGCATGGTGTTGGGCCTGACCGACTGGCTGGTGCCGGCCATGGGCCCTCACGGTTTCTGGATTGGTTTTCTGATAGGCTTATCGGTAGCGGCACTGATGCTGATATGGAGGCTACGGATTATTTATGCACGGGTCGAACATCGTAATCGCGCTGGTTTGCCTCTGGTTGACGGCCTGTAGCCCGGCCAATGAACTGGAAGATCATTTTCAGACTTATCTGAAGCGGGTTGCTCATGTACTTGAGGTTACCGAGCCCGCCTTGAGCCCGGCGGCGGCCTTGCCGCCGTTACCGCCCCAGCGGGAATTACAACAACAGCAGCCCAGGGTGAGCACCGGGCTGCTCGACGCCCTCAAGCTCGGCCGGTGCGGCTTGCTGGAAATAGTGGGTGAACATAACAGCCCGGTCGGCAAGAGCCAAACGGCCGCCGTTCAGCTGCTTTATCACCTGCAATTTCAACAAGGTCTGCAACGCTGCCTGGCCAACGCCGATGATCCGGAATTAACCGACTGGCTGCAACAGATAGCCGCCCAAAAGTCACCGCTGTTACCCGATTATCACTGGAACATGATGATCGCGGAGCCGGACATTCGCGCCGCCCTCACCCCGCGCCTGCGTACACTCGCCTTTGAGCAGCAAGATGGCTACCAGGAAACAGTCAATGCCTTCAGTCTGTTCGAGCGGCTGCAGTTACAGGCTCAGGGGCAGCCCAGCGTAATACGGCTTACCCCGAATGAGTTAAATCAGGCCCTGAGTGGGCTTTATCGCAATAACTATCTCGGTCGGTTGTTTTATTCCTTGCACAGCGCAGCTCACTATCTCGAGCAAAGTCTGGCTTTTCTGCGACAACTGGAACAACTTGACTGCCAGCGAGGCGGTAAAGTCAGGGCCGAACGGTTGCGCAATGCCATGCAACGCTATTATATCGAAGACATTCAGCGTTATTTCGGCCAAATCGACCGACAGTTTGCACAGTTGGCTCCCCTGTTGCAAAGTACGCTGAATCCGCCTTCGGCAAGGCAAGCACAAATGATGCTTTATCGCGACCAATTCGGTGAAGGACTTAACAGCGAGATCTATCGCCGCTATCGAACCCTGACCCTGGAGCACGCCCGGCTGTGGCAGCGCTTTCTTGAACGGTGCGATATTTCACCGACTTGAGCAATAGTTCCTC
>JAAEZO010000014.1 GCA_018222825.1 Gammaproteobacteria bacterium | reverse complement strand
GTAATCTGGTCGGCGTGAGAGGATTCGAACCTCCGACCCCTAACACCCCATGCTAGTGCGCTACCAAGCTGCGCTACACGCCGACAACGTCAACCTTACCTCGGTAAGCGACGGGATGGATAGTAGGTAATGTCCTCGAACCTGTCAATACCGAACCGGGGCCGACGGGTGCGTTTGCCGTTTATCTGCACAATCGGCACGACACCTTGTGTTGATGGCGGGTAAACGGCCGCCGTTGTCTGCCGGGTGCGACTGCTCGGGGTTGTGTTTTTAATCAATAGTTTATTCGCCATGACATCATTCCCTTGACGAACAACAAGGCTATAATGGCGACTCTTGACCGAGGCCGCGTCACAGGGTCCGGTGATTTATTTCAAGGAGATCGGCAATGGCAGAAGAAACCATTTTCAGCAAAATCATTCGCAAGGAAATTCCTACCGAAATTTTGTATCAGGACGAGCTGGTCACCGCCTTCAGCGATATTTCGCCCCAGGCGCCAACCCATATTCTGATTATCCCCAATGTGCTGATCCCGACGGTTAACGATGTAGAGGCCGAGCACGAACTGGCATTGGGCCGGCTGTTTACCGTGGCCCGCAAACTGGCGGCCGAGGCGGGCGTGAGTGAAAGCGGCTATCGGCTGATCATGAACTGCAACCGCGACAGCGGGCAGGAAGTTTATCATATTCACATGCACCTGCTGGGTGGCCGTCCGCTGGGTCCGCTGCTGGCCAGATAAGGAAAGCTCGATGAACCTGTTCCGCATCACCTTACTATTGGCCGCCGGCGGAGTGCTCACCGCCTGTGCCTTGCCCAACCCCTATTCGTCGCCGTCTGCTCCGGTTCGTCCGGCAGGGCCGGACTCGACGCAACCGATGCCGCCACTCACTCTGCCACCGCCACCGGTTATTGAGCTGCCCGAGGCGCCGGTGGCACCGCTGCCGGAAGTACGCAGTGCCAATCTGGAACGGCTGGTCGACGGCCTGGCCGGCCGCCTTAAAAACAGCGCTGCCATCAATGAAGTGCAGGGCGTGGTGCTGCTGAACGACATCAGTAACCAGGCCGGCAGCCCGGTGGATACCCGGGGGCTGACCGAGCGCCTGCGCGCCAGCCTGGCCGGCAGCCTGAACTTTGCCGACGGGGCCACGGTCAGCAGCCTGCGCCAGCAACTGGCCTATCAGAGCGGTCGGGCCGACATGGCGGCGCTGGTACGGCTGGGCAAGCAGAGTGGCGCCGATTATCTGTTGTCGACCACCCTGACCCGCAACGGCGGCGGCACCAGTCTGCAGGGGCAACTGATGGAGCTGAGCAGTGGTGAAGTACTCTGGTCCGATCGCGTGAGTGAACGCTGATCGGCTGCTGGCGTCGCTGCCCCGCCAGTGGCAGGGACAGCTGACGCCACTGGCGGGCGGTTACACCAACCGTTGCTGGCGGCTCGATACGACAGGCGGCAGCTACTGGCTTCGGCTGGGTTGCGATCATCCGGCCCTGCTGGGCATAGACAGAAGCCTTGAACTGCGTGCTCACACCGCCGCCGCCGAGGCGGGGCTGGCACCGGTGATTCACTATTCCCGGCCCGAACAGGGGCTGCTGATCCTGGACTGGCTGGATGAATCCGACTGGTGCGGGCGCGAGCCCGACTTGCCGCGGCTGATGACGCGGGTGGCTCGCCTGCATCGCATCAACATCGAGCTGCCGTTGCTGGATCTGGCGGCCCAGGCGGATCATTATCTGCAACAGCTCACGCCGCTGGCACCCGAATTGGCGGTGTTTGTGCCGCACTTTGCCTCGCCGGCGCTCAATCCGGCCTTTACCCCCGTGTTCTGCCATCACGATCTCAACGCCGCCAACCTGCTGGGCGAGCGGCCCTGGCTGCTGGACTGGGAATATGCGGCCCGCGGCGATGCAGCCTTTGAACTGGCGGTGATTGCCGACAGCTTCGAGCTGAACCCCGAGCAGGAGCGAGCGCTGCTGACGGCCTATGGTGCTGCCGGCGGCCTGCTCGATGAGCGTCGTTTTCAGCTGCGCCGGCCTTGGGTACAATGGCTGACTGCCCTGTGGGCGGCGCTGCAGTATCGGCGCGACCCGGCCCAGCGCTATCTTGCGCTGCAACAGCGGGCGCTGACGCGGTTGTCACAGGCATTAACATTCATCGAATTGAACTAATCGCCAACGGGCGGAAACGGAGTAGTCATGGGCCCCTTTATTCTTGATGTTCAGGGTTGTGAGCTGGACGCCGAAGAGCGCGAACTGCTGGCGCATCCTACGGTGGGCGGGGTCATTTTTTTCCGTCGTAACTATCACGACCGGGCGCAGCTGAGCGCCCTGGTCAAGGCCATTCGTGCGGTGAAACCCGGGCTGTTGTTAACGGTGGATCACGAAGGCGGCCGGGTGCAGCGCTTTCGCGACGGTTTCTTTCCGCTGCCGGCCCCGGGCACCCTGGCGGCGCTGAATCATCCGGACAAACTCACCCTGCTGGAAGATGCCGGCTGGATGATGGCGGCCGAGCTGCTGGCGCACGACATCGATTTGAGCTTTGCGCCCGTGCTCGATCTGGAGCGGGGCAGCGAGGTGATTGGCGATCGCAGCTTCGGCACCGATCCCGAACCGGTTATCGAGCATGCCGGCGCCTATATTCGCGGCATGAATAGCGCCGGCATGGCGGCGGTGGCCAAGCATTTTCCCGGTCATGGCAGCGTGCGTGCCGACTCCCACAAGGAAAGCCCGGTCGACCCCCGTGACTATGCCGAGATAGAGCAGGCCGACATGGTGCCGTTTCGTGCCCTGATTGCCGCCGGCCTGGTGCAGGGCATGATGCCGGCCCACGTGATTTATTCGGCGGTAGACCCGCACCCGGCCGGGTTTTCGTCGTTCTGGCTGCAACAGGTGTTGCGCCGGAAACTCGGCTTCGAGGGGCTGATTTTCAGTGACGACCTGACCATGGAAGGTGCCGCCGTGGCCGGTAGCTATGCCGACCGGGCCCACAGCGCCCTGCAGGCGGGCTGCGACCTGCTGCTGGCGTGCAATCACAGAGCCGGGGCGGTCCAGATTATCGACGCGCTGCCCCACGACCTGCAGCGAGACTTGTCTGCGTTGCGCAAGCGTGAGCTCTCTGTCCCGGGCAAGCATGATACGGCTTCCAGCCAGCTTTATAGCAGTCGTCGCTGGCGGGAGGCAAGCGAACGGCTGCGCCGGCTCGAAGGCTGAGCGATCGGTTCGAGAGTTAATTTTATGTGAAAATAAAGTTGTACTTTCGCCGCCGGGTTTTAAAATATGGCCTTCCGCGTGAAGGCCGTTGCCAGAATCTTCGGCTATGGCGGCAACACAACGCCGCCATAGCCGCAGGTTTTTATTACATTATCAGGGGTCAAACATGACAAAGATTATCGTGGTCGGCGGCGGTGCCGGCGGGCTTGAGCTGGCGACCAAACTGGGCCGCAAGCTGGGCCGCAAGGGCAAGGCGGAAGTGACACTGGTAGACCGTAACCGTACCCACCTGTGGAAACCACTGCTGCATGAAGTGGCGACCGGCGCCATGGACCCCGGCATCGATGGTCTGAGCTATCGTTCTCACGCCCATAACCACGGTTTTTCCTTTCAGATGGGTTCACTGACCCACATCGACCGGGACGCCCACACCATTACCCTGGCGCCGATGCTGGACGATAACGGCAAGCCGATGCTGAGCGAACGCACCCTGCCGTATGACATTCTGGTGCTGGCCATCGGCTCCGTGTCCAACGACTTTGGCACCCAGGGCGTGCGCGACCACTGTATCTTTCTGGACAGCCCGCAGCAGGCCGAGCGTTTTCATGACGAACTGATGAACCGCTTCCTGCAATACGGTGAAAGCGAGTCGACCGACGACAAGGTGAGCATTGCCATCGTCGGCGCCGGCGCCACCGGGGTGGAACTGTCTGCCGAGCTGTACAATGCGGTAGAGCACCTCAGCGCCTATGGCTTCAAGAAGCTCAGCCCCGAGTGCCTGCGCCTGACCCTGGTGGAAGCGGGCCCCCGCATTTTGCCAGCCCTGCCGGAGCGCATTTCCGGCATGGCCCACAAGGAGCTGCGTGAGCTGGGGGTGGACGTGCGCACCAACACCATGGTGGTGGAAGCTACCCCGGATGGCCTGAAAACCAAGGATGGCGAGCTGATCCCGGCCACCCTGATGGTATGGGCGGCGGGCATCAAGGCACCGGACTTCATGAAAGACATTGCCGGGCTGGAAACCAACCGCATCAATCAGCTGACGGTCAAGCCGACCCTGCAGACCAGCCGGGACGATCAGATCTTCGTGATTGGCGATTGTGCCCATTGCCTGCAGGAAAACGGCAAACCGGTGCCGCCGCGCGCCCAGTCCGCCCACCAGATGGCCAGCCTGGCCTACGACAACATACTGGCCCGGCTCGACAACAAGCCGCTCAAGCCTTACGTCTACAAGGATCATGGCTCTCTGGTTAGCCTGAGTCGTTACTCCACCGTCGGATCCTTGATGGGCAACCTGATGCGCGGCTCCATGATGGTAGAAGGGCGCATCGCGCGCACCGTGTATGTGTCGTTGTACCGCATGCACCAGGTGGCGCTGCACGGTTACACCCGCACCGGATTGATGATGCTGGTCGGGCGCATCAACCGTTTTCTGCGGCCACGACTGAAACTGCACTAAACACCGGTCATGCCGAGTGTTAGCCGAAAGCGGGAAGGGAAACCTTCCCGCTTTTTTATTGGCGGTGCTTGTATTCCTACCGTTGTAGGGGCGAATTTATTCGACCAATGGCGTTGCACCAAGATCTGACGGTCCAATGAATTGGACCCTACCGCGTTGTCGTTCGACCCATGGCCGCCGTTGTAGGGGCGAATTTATGGGACCAGCAGCGTTGCACCGGGGCCCGATGGTCCAATGAATTGGACCCTACCGCGTTGTCGTTCGACCCATGGGCGCCGTCGTAAGGTCGAATTTATTCGACCAGCAGCGTTGCACCCAGGTCTGACGGTCCAATGAATTGGACCCTACCGCGTTGTCATTCGACCCATGGCGTTGCACCAAGATCCGGCGGGCCAATGACTCGGCCTCTACGGGGGCTTGTTGTTTTCGCGCTTCATCAGCACAAAGGTGAGGTACATCTTGGTGGGCAGCGACAGTATCATGCCTATCGCTACACAGGCGGCGCTGAGCAGAATGCCTTTTACCCCCAGCGCGGCGGCGAAGGCACTGTTATGCAGGTAGACGCCTAGTAAAATCAGCATGATGCCAATCACCATCATGATTTTAAGCAGTCGGATTAGCATGCGGTCGGTCATCTGACGTTTGCCTCCTGAGCTGCGGTAGGGTCCACTCGTTCAGCCTAGGGCAGGGCGTTGTATTGCGGCTTGATCCGCATCAGCTTTTACCGCCGGGTGCATCGATATAATCGGTGGCGTATTCATGCCGGAGTGGTTGTCATGTCGAAAAAGCCGGATCGCATCACCGCGATGCAACAGATTATCGAGCAGGCCAAGGTCGAGTTTCCCCTGTATGAAGCCGACACCTTTGTCTGTGGTACCGATAACAACTGTATCGGCTGCCCTAAAAAGCTGATGGAGCTGCTGGATACCGAGCTGAGCTACTGGGAATACAGCATCAAGCGCGGCATAACGCCGCAGTTCGATGAAATTCGTCGCTTCGGCAAGCTGTGCAAGAGCGTTAAACGCGGGCTGGTGCGCAACCACATCGTCGGCAGTTGACGGTGTTGGGTTCTCCCGGGGCGTTATTTCACGGCGCTGTGCCGAGCCTGCGGGGTGATGTTGATGGCTCGTTCTCGGCGGCCCTGTTTGGCGGCCTTGTGCTGGTACATTCTGCGGTCGGCCATGGCCAGAGATTCCGAGGCATTAGCGCCATCTTCGCTGCTGACCAGCCCGAAACTGATGCCGGACATCGGCCAGTGGACGTGCAGCGCGGTTTCTATCTCTGCAATCAGACCTTCAAGCCGCCGTTTTGCCTCGGGCAGCCGGTCTTTTGTCATGCCCTGAACCAGCCACACAAATTCATCGCCACCGGTTCTGAATACTTCGCCGGTATGATCGACTCGCTTGCGCATCAATCGGGATGCCTCGGACAGAAAGCGATCGCCGGCGCCATGGCCCATTGAATCGTTAATCGCCTTCATGCCGTCAAAGTCGATAAACATGATGAGGTAGCAGCCGGACAGACCGGTGAGACGCTCCTGCAGCAGCAGCCGGTTTCCTACCTGGGTCAGTGGGTCTATGCGGGATTCGTAGAAGATTCGGTTAAACTCGTGCTGCTTGATTTTCAGCCATTCCGACAGCGAAAACAGGATACACAGGCAGTCGATGGCCAGAGCCATCATCACCGCCAGCTCCGGATAGACCAGACCGGAAACCAGACTGGAATGGGAAACCACGTAGTACACCAGCGAGGCGCTGTAGAACAGATTGCCTATCAGGTAGTACTTGGCCCTGAAGTCTTCGCTCGACAGCATGGTCATGCCAATCCAGAGGCTCAGCGGCACCCACACCAGCGCAATAACATGAGACAGATAAAAGGTGATCTGAAAGGGCAGCCACAGCATCACCATGCCCAGCAGGGTCACCAGAATGGCCAGCCACCTCAACACCCGGGCCAGTCCGGGGCGCTGCTCGGTGCAATTGAACAGGCCACAGGCAAAGAGGCTGGCGCAGGCAATTGCAAACGGAAACAGATGCATGCCGGCATAGGTCACATTCAGCCCGGTGTGCGCGGCAAGACCGTTAATGGCGCCGGCCGCCGCCGCCCACCCCAGCGCATGCAAGCCCACATAGCCGGCGTAGGTCAGCGCCAGTGACTGGCGGGTACGCACATAAATGGCTAAAGCCAGCACCGTCAGGGTCAGCATGATGGCAATGGCGCCGACAGTTGTCATGTTAGAGCGAAACTGGTGCTGGTAAAACGCCTGCTGGGAATAAAAGACGAGCGGAACCGGGGTGGGAAAGTGCTGCGCCTGCACCACTATCCACAGCTGGCCCGACTCCTGCTCTTCAAGCGGCAGCGGCAGCACCTGGTTGTGCATCAACCGGGGGGTAGCACCGTCGTTCAGCTGGGAAAATTCTGCCAGCATACGCGGCGGCCCTTGAGCGGGCTGCCAGTAGGCCAGCCCGATATCGACAAAATTGCTGCCGGGCACCACAAACCAAGTTTGCTGCCGAGTATTGCTGATCGGTACGCGGGTAACAAAGGTGCCGGCCCGACCGAGAAGACTCTCGACGGGTGCTGCAACGCTCAGCCGTTGTTGCAGCTCCTCGAGCGGGGCGCGCGCCAGAGAGGCATCCAGCGGATACCAGCGTTGCTGATCGGCCAACTGATGAACGGCTTCATTGAGTTGCAGGCTACCGCCCACCTCGGCATAAGAGGTGGAGGAAGCGAGACTTGCCAGCAACAGCACCCACACTCGAACGACCATTATTCCAATACGCATATTTGGAGAGATTCCAGCAAGCAATCGTCATGACAGAATTGTCAGCAACGGTTTTATTTTCAGTATCACGAAGCAAAAGACAAGCAAAAGCCGTTTTAACAGCACATTTTTTCAACCAGACGAGGTGCTGCCTATTGATATTTTCCGGCCGGGGCCATAGTAATGGAGCAGTACCAAATGTACGTTTTTTCTGCTTATATTGTTTAATTCAACACCAAGGAGAAGCCATGAAGACCAACATTGCGTTAGCACTGACCGCCGCGGCCTTTGCATTCACGGCTCATGCCGCACAGGACCCCATTCCCGATATTATTTTTGTACCGGAGAATGCCCAGGTGATTGACGCCGAACAGAAACGGCGCGGTGGTTTTGAACTGGAAGCCGATATTTCAGGTGGTTCTCTTGATGGCCTGAGTGAAGAAGTAAAAGCTTTTTATCACGAGAGGGGGTTTGAACTCCGCCGGGATCGAGCCGATGCCGATGACGTTGAGTTGGTGTTTGTTAAAGAGCAGGACAATATTGAAGTGGATATCGAGCTGGAACATAACGATATTATTGAATACAGCGTCGACTACGAACCTAGGTAAACCGGGTTTGTGATGCTAAAAGCGGGAAGGGCGACCTTCCCGCTTTTTTTTGTTGGCGGCGGTGGTCGCCGTGAGCGCCTGCAGGTGCTGAGTTTAGCGTTGCTAGAGTGTGCATAAGCATTCAAATGGTACCTTTTTCGCACCCATTCAGCGGGATGTGAATGTGGTGTTATAAATCTCTATCTGCCGATAAATGAGGGTCTGCATGTCTGCTTCATCATTAATCTCATATGGGGCTTTAAGAGAAGGCCTTGCATAAATGATCGGTTTTACTGGTTTTAAATAGTTGATTAAACCAGTTTTTAGGTTTTATGTTGGGTTTTAATGTTAATCTTTGGTTAATTTTCACTATTAAGCTTTGTTGTGTTCCTTGTATAGTGGCCGGGTTGTCTGCAGGCCGAAAAGGGTTTTCGGCTGGTGTTCGGCACCAATGGAGCAGATAACCCCTATTCAAGGAGAGTATGAGATGACGTTTAAACCGACCGTGCTGGCAATGGCCCTGGCTGCCTGTTTGTCTACTTCCGTACAGGCGGCTCCCGAGTTGCCGGTAACCGGCCTGGATACCGGCAGCAGCCAGTATCAGACCGCCAATGCCTGGGTAGAGATCGATCAGGCGGCATTCGAGCACAACATTCGCACCCTGCAAACCCTGCTCGACGGTAAATCCAGTATTTGCGCCATCATGAAAGCCGACGCCTATGGCCACGGCATTGCCAACCTGATGCCGTCGGTGATGGCCGCCAAGATTCCCTGTGTGGGCATTACCAGCAACGAAGAGGCGCGGGTGGTGCGCGAAAGCGGCTATCAAGGCCGTATCATGCGGGTGCGCAGTGCCAGCCCCGCCGAGGTGAGCGACGGCCTGCAATACGAGATGGAAGAGTTGTTCGGTGACGTCGATGCCGCGCGTGAAGCGGCGAAAATAGCGAGTGCGGCAGGCAAGACCCTGCGTTATCACCTGGGGCTGAACGCCGGTGGCATGAGCCGCAACGGGCTGGAAGTGGCCACAGACGAAGGCAAGCAGGAAGCCCGCGAGCTGCTGGCGCTGGATAATCTGGAGCTGGTCGGCATCATGACCCACTTTCAGTATGAAGAGGCGGACTTCGTGCGGGCGGGGCTGGCCAAGTTCAACGAACAGTCTCAGTGGCTGATTGAAGACGGCAAGCTGGATCGCAGCAAGCTGACCCTGCACACCGCCAACTCCTTCACCACCCTGGAAGTGCCGGAAGCCCGCCTCGACATGGTACGCCCGGGCGGCATCATCTACGGCGACACCCTGCCTTCCTATACCGAATACAAGAAGGTGATGTCGTTCAAGACCCGGGTCGCCTCGGTCAACAACTACCCGGCCGGCAACCTGGTGGGGTATGACGGCACCTACACCCTGCAGCGTGACTCGCTGCTGGCCAACCTGCCGATGGGCTATTCCGACGGTTATCGCCGGGTGTTCACCAACAAGGCTTACGTGGTGGTCAACGGCCACCGGGCCCCGGTGGTGGGCAAGGTGTCGATGAACACCACCATGATCGACGTGACCGACATTCCGGGCGTAAAACCGGGTGACGAAGTGGTGCTGTTCGGCAAACAGGGTGATGCCGAAGTGACCCAGGGCGAGCTGGAAGACGCCAACGGTGCCCTGCTGGCCGATCTGTACACCGTATGGGGTAACTCCAACCCTAAAATACTGAAGCGCACCCAGTAAGCGACGGCTTCGGGCTGAAAGTCAGTCTTCAGCTCATCAATCGAGGTGCGTAATCAAAGAGGCAACCCGGTTGCCTCTTTTGACGCCCGAGCTAGCTTTTTTTACAGACCGCAATGTTTTCGTTTTCAACAAATTGACACAAATCAGCGAGATCTTCGCTGTGAAAGGTGTTTGAAATAAACTCGCCGGGAATCAGTCCCTCATCCCATCGTGACGCCACTATTAATACGCTGTTTCCGTCATCATAATCCCGCACTATTTTGATGATGACCTGGGTGGTGTGAATATCCCACTCGCGTGTGTATCTGACACACTGCACATAGCCGGCGCTGGATGACGGCTCACACTGATAGTCTTTATTGGTTATAAATTCCCTGGCCAAATCAAAAACTCGAACGGTGCTATAGCCTTCCGTTTTATTGGGATGCAGGTATTTAGCTTCGTCGCTGACAGTGTTGGTGCATCCAGTCAGTGCCGCTATAAAAAATAACAGTAATATTTTTTTCATTTATAAGTGCTCTCTTGTTGAAGCTGTGCCTGGGTTGAAAATCAGAAACCATAAAGGACCATCTTGTTGATTTTATTTTTGAAATCAACAGTAAAAGGCCAATTCCTTCACAATGATGCCGTTACCAGGTGAGCTGAAATATCTTGCCTTGAGCGGGAAGTGTCTGTATAGTGCGCGGCCTTTTTGCTTTTGGATGTCAACATGATCGGATTTGACTACGGCACATCAAACTGTGCTGTCGGCGTTATGGAAGATAATAACCCCAGGATTTTATCTTTAGGTGATCATGGTCGATATATATCGTCAACCTTATATGCGCCAAGCCGAGATGTTATCGTCAACTGGCTGCATAAACACCTGCCATTGGCAGAGCAAAAAAACTTTCAGCTGCAACGCCAAAGACAATTGCAAAAAGGACAGCTTGAATTAAAAGAGCTGGCATTGGATGGCTACCCAACCGAATTGTCGTTTGGCCAGCAGGCATTGAATAATTACCTGCAAGAGCCAGATGAAGGTTACTACATAAAGTCACCCAAATCATTTCTGGGTGCCAGTGGCCTGATGCCCCAGCAAGTTGAGTTATTTGAAGACATTGTTGCGGCGATGATGAGCAATGTAAAACGGCTTACCGAAGCGGCACTTGGCAGAAGCGTCAGCCAAACGGTGATTGGACGCCCGGTCAACTTTCAGGGGTTGCGTGGTGAAGAAAGTAACCGGCAAGCCCTGGAGATATTGACCAAGGCCGCCAAGCGCGTCGGCTTCAAGGACGTTGAATTTCAGTTTGAACCGGTTGCCGCCGGCTTTGAATACGAAGCCAGCCTGACCAAAGAAACCCGAGTGCTGGTGGTCGATATCGGCGGTGGCACCACCGATTGCTCTATGCTGCTGATGGGGCCAAAACAGGCGCTGTTGCAAGACAGAAGCGGTGACTTGCTAAGCCACAGCGGTGAGCGGGTGGGGGGTAATGATTTTGATATTACCTTTGCGCTGAAAGGCATCATGCCCAGCTTTGGCCTGGACAGCATGCTGAAAACCGGCAAGCCGGTGCCCGCCAATAGCTACGCGCAAGCGGTTTCCATTAACAACATTCATAATCAGACCGAATTTTACAGTGCCGCCAATGGCCGGTTTCTGGAGCAGCTGATCCGTGATGCCGAACAGCCCGAGCTGTTGTCGCGCCTGTTAACGGTGCAAAAAAACAAACTCAGCTACCGCGTGGTGAATGCGGCTGAGCAAAGCAAAATTGCCCTGACGGATCACACCGAGCGGCGAGTCGACTTGTTCGACATAGACAAAGGCTTGACCGTAAACCTGGACAGAGACGGCTTTGCCAGCGCCTGCCATCGTGAACTGAGCACCATAGCCGCACTGATGAACGATGCCATTACTCAGGCCAACTGCCAGCCGGATGTGGTGTTTGTGACCGGCGGTACCGCCAAATCACCGGTGCTGAACCAGTTTCTGCAACAGCAGTTTCAGCATACCCCCATCGTTATCGGTGACCACTTCGGCAGTGTCACCGCCGGCCTGACCCGCTGGGCCAGGACCATTTTTTCATAAGAACCAAAAGAACCAGGATGTAAGGCAATTGAAATTTATCAGCTCTAAACTTTGATTGCCTTGTGCGCGTGCAGCGCCTTGTTGTATTGAACTATTTGGCGCTGTAACCGAGAAGATCGTGAAGGCATAGTGCTAACCTTGCCACGCTAATCTACCTTGTTCAGCGCTGTCCTTAATGCTTTAGAGGGGCGTTGTTTCCTAAATCAGGGAACTATCTGCTTTTCCCGTGATCCGATCTCCTGACGAATGGACTCGGGAGCAGCACGATGGGCAAGGCACGACACAACATCAGTAACTGGCGGCAGTACAATCGAGCCTTGATTAATCGCGGTTCGCTTACCTTATGGGTCGATGAACAGGCCATCGAACAGTGGCATTGCCATCAGCACCATGGCCGCCGGGGTCGCGGTTTCCAATACAGCGATAGTGCCATTGAAACGGCGCTGATGCTCAAAGCCTTCTTCGGCTTGCCGTTGCGGGCATTGGAAGGGTTTATCAACTCCATTTTTCAGCTGATGGACGTGCCGCTGACCTCGCCGGGATACAGCAGTATCAGCAAACGCGCCAAGACTGTGGACGTGAAGTACCGCTTGCCGAGTAAAGGCGCGGTCACTCATCTGGTTATCGATGCCACCGGGCTGAAGGTGTTCGGTGACGGCGAATGGAAGCAGCGCAAGCATGGCAAGGGTAAGCGCCGGGTCTGGCGTAAGTTACACCTTGCGGTTGATGCGCGTACCCACGAAGTGATTGCCGCTGAAGTCAGCCTGGAAAACGTGGCGGATAACGAGGTACTGCCGACGCTGCTCAACCCGCTTCGGCGCCGGTTGCATCAGGTCTCGGGCGATGGGGCTTACGATACCAAGGAGTGCCATCAGTTACTGCTCCGGAAAGGCAGCAAAGCGACCATTCCACCCCGAAAGAATGTCGGCTATTGGGATGAAGGGCATCCGAGGAACGAGGCCGTTGCTGCGCTGAAATCAGGTCACCTAGCCGACTGGAAAACCACGTCTGGCTACCATCAGCGGTCACTGGCGGAAACGGCGATGTCCCGATACAAACAATTGGTGAATCCCAAGTTGAGCTTGCGTAACTACAACGGCCAGGTCGGTGAAATCCTGGCCGGTGTTAAGGTCATGAACAAAGTAATAGGTCTTGGTATGCCTGTTCGTCAGCCGGTCAGTTAAGGGCGCAAAGCCCTTTAGGGACAGGTTGTCTCGGCTTTGATTTGATCAACAAGGCCGACAAAGCCGCCTTTGCAAAATGGACCAAACGCACACCGCCGCAATGGTTTATTCAAGACTGAGCAGAACCCGAATTTACTGCCGCCAGTGGCGGAGCTGGTGTTGTGTTGTGCCCTGCCCGTTCATCTGCTCCCAAGTATGCTCGTCACAAGTCCGAAACAGAAAAAGCAGATAACTCTCTGGTTTATCAGGCAGTGTAAACATTTGGCCTTCAGCTACACACTTTTGATTTGGATCAATGCACGGCTTGACATGCAGTGTCATGTTGCTAGTGTAATAAATCAAACCAATAGCGCGAGGCCAATATAATATGTCTTTAGAAAAACATAGCTTATTAAAAGAATTCCCCGATCATCACCACACTATTCGTCACCTTAAAATGAATGATCGTCACTTCGCCAAGTTATTTGATGATTACCATGAAATCGACAATGAAGTATTTAAAATCGAGGCGGCAGACCGGCCTACCGGCGACAATCATCTTGAAGAGTTGAAGCTGAAACGTGTCAATCTGAAAGACACTCTGTTCAATCTGGTTAAAAAAGAAGAATCGGCTCAGTAATTCATTATGCTCAACATCAAAAAAAGGGCGCTACTGCATATGCAGTAGCGCCTTTATTTTTTAATTCTGCAAAATTGCCTCAGTAATCAAAGCCGGGTTGGGCTTTAACGCCGGCATCAAAGGCATGTTTGATCGGTTGTACTTCACTCACGGTGTCGGCCAGCTCGATGATGGAGCGGTGGCAACCACGGCCGGTAATGATCACATGCTGGTGCGGCGGGCGGTTTTTCAGCGCGGTCAGCACTCGGTCCAGATCCAGATAATGATAGGCCACCATGTAGGTGAGTTCGTCCAGCAGCACCAGATCGATGCTCGGGTCGGCCAGCATTTTTTCGGCCGGCAGCCAGGTTTGTTCGCAGGCGGCCATGTCCTGTTCCCGGTTCTGGGTTTCCCAGGTAAAGCCGGTGTTCATGACCACAAAGGGCACGCCCACTTTTTGCAGCAGGTTGCGCTCGCCGCATTCCCAGCCGCCCTTGATAAACTGCACCACGGCCGCGCTTTTGCCGTGGCCCACGGCCCGCGCCACTGTACCAAAACCGGCGGTGCTCTTGCCCTTGCCGTTGCCGGTAATCACCATCAGCACGCCGCGCTCGTCGCTGGCCGCCGCCACTCTGGCGTCGACCGCCTCTTTTACCTTTTGCTGCCGCTGCTGGTGGCGTTCGGCCTTTACCTGATCACGGTTGTTGTCGTTTGCTTCGCTCATGGGGTTCCTTATTGCATGCAGTCTTGTAGTAATTCCAGATTGAGATGTTGTTCCAGCACGTCGGCCAGCCGGTCAAGGTTGGCTTCCCGAATGGCGTTTTGATCCTGCGCCTGCTGGCTATTCTCAAGACCGGCCCAGGCCAGCAATTGATTGCAGGCGTCGGGATGGTCGAACAGGCCGTGCAGATAGGTGCCCAGCACCTGGCCATCGTCAGACAACAGGCCGTCGGCAACGCCGGTCTCGCCCGGCTCGCCATCGGGACCGGCGGCAAACAACCGAAAAGGCTGTAGCCCCGGTTGCAGTACCCGGCTCTGGCCGCAGTGAATTTCATAGCCTTGCACCGGGCAGCTTGTGCCCTGCTCACCACCCAGTTGCAGAGTACCTGCCACATTACGCAGCTGTTTGCTCTGCCGCAACTCGGTGTCTATCGGCAGCAGTCCCAGGCCTGCACTTTCGCCCGCCACGCCTTCTACCCCCAGTGAATCGCTGATACGCCGGCCGAGCATCTGGTAGCCACCGCAAATGCCCAGCAGCTTGCCGCCGTAGCGTAAATGGCGATTCAGTGCCTTGCCCCAGCCCTGCGCTTGCAGCGAGGCCAGATCGTCGCGTACCGACTTGCTGCCGGGCAGAATAATCAGGTCGGCCGCCGGGCACTCGGCCGGATCGGCGCTCACGTGCATCAGGGTCAGCTCTACCCGCGGGTGCAGCCGCAGCGGATCCAGATCGGTATGGTTGCTGATGCGCGGTGTTACCAGTACCAGCACCTTGAGCGGCCGTTCGTCGGCACTGGTGGTGGCGGTGCGGCACATGGCGTCTTCGGCATCCAGATGCAGGTTGTCGAGGTAGGGCAGCACGCCCAGCACCGGCTTGCCGGTCATTTCTTCCAGCATGGTCAGGCCGTTTTGCAGCAGGCTGATGTCACCGCGAAAACGGTTGATCACAAAGCCCTTGATGCGCGCCAGCTCCGACTCGCTCAGCAGCATCAGGGTGCCCACCAGCTGGGCGAACACGCCGCCCTTGTCGATGTCGGCCACCAGAATCACCGGGCAGTCGGCCACTTCGGCAAAGCCCATGTTGGCGATGTCGTTGTCGCGCAGGTTGATCTCGGCCGGGCTGCCCGCTCCTTCTATCAACACCAGCTGGTGTCGTTGGCGAAGCCTGTCAAACGAGTCCATCACCACATCCAGCATGCGGTGCTTGTAGTCTTTGGCCTTGGGCCCGAAAAAGTCTTTCGCTTCCATCACCGACAGCGCCCGGCCCTGCACTATTACCTGGGCCTGAGTGTTGCTCTGGGGTTTCAGCAGTACCGGGTTGAAATCGGTTTCGGCCGGCAAAAAACAGGCCGCCGCCTGCAGCGCCTGGGCCCGGCCGATTTCGCCGCCATCTATGGTGACCGCGCTGTTCAGCGCCATGTTCTGCGGTTTGAAGGGGGCCACCCTGGCGCCGCGCCGGGCAAACAGCCGGCACAAACCGGCCACCAGGGTGGTTTTGCCGGCATCGGATGCGGTGCCCTGCACCATCAGGGTATAAGCCCGGCCGTCTTGCCGGGGTGTGAATGATGAGGTCATGAGCCTGTCCTTGCTGGGCATCGGGTGCTATCGAGTCTGGAGCGGCACCATATCACAGCCGCTAAAAGATGTAAGCGGCTAGCCACGCCGTTGCAGCGCGGCCCCCAGGGTACGGAAGTAGCGGCCAAAGGCGGCGTTGATCCGCACGCGCTGTTCGCCCTGCGGATAAAGCCCCAGCTCGGCCTCTTTGGTGGCCTTGGTACCCTTGACCAGAAAACCGTTCTTGATGGCGGCGTCCTGCACAAAAGCCTCAAAGGCCCGGGCACACAGTTCTTCCGGCTGGCTGTAATACACCGTGCCCAGGCGCCGGTCGGTAGCCGCCGACGCCGTAAACAACGGGCTGGGCTTGACGCCTTCGGCATCCAGCAGAATGGTGTGAAAGCAGTCGAACAGCAAATCGTTGAGCGGGTGATTCAGGGTGGCGGCATCATTCAGCCAGGCCCGCGAGGCAAATGCCCCCCCGGCGGCACCGGCTATCGCCTTGTCGGCCATGTAGTGATCGAAGGCATGAAACCATTCGTGGGCAATGCTGCCGGGGCCGGCGTTTTTGGCCAGCGAAAAACAACGGGTGCCCGGATTATAATGGGCCGACACCCCGGGGCGACCGCCAATGCCGTATTGCAGCGAAAGGGTGCCGCGCAAAGAGATCAAGGGTTCGGGCCCCTGCAAAATCAGCATCAGATCACACAGGGCATCAAAAAACAGGCCCGCGGCGCGCTCACGCTCCGCCCGGGTAACCCAGCGGCCTATCTCGATGCTGCAAAAGTCGAAACGCCGGCGAATCTGCACAAAATCAATCTGCTCACCGGCGCCGTGATCGGGCCCGTTACGATAAAAACGGCTGCCAGACTCCTTGTTGTCCACTCTCTTTCCCGCCTCTTGTGCCATGGTCACCCTTCGTCTGCCTGAGTTTCGGGCACTAGCTTACCCGAGGGACAGACCCGGTCAAACCGTTGACCTGTGGTCGCAGCAAGGAGCGCTATCACCATCATCTGTTGGCACCGAATCATACGGCCCCCGGCTCTCGCTCATCAGCTTATCCTCTCGACACAATCCGAGGGTGAAAAACGCGGTTAAACAGCATCTTATGACTTGAATGAATCCTTTTAACCGGCAAAGGAGACCCAGCTGAAACAAGGCTGTCATAAAACTGACGCACTGTAATAAAACCGTCACAAAGGCTCGGCATAGTGGCGCCAACTTTGAAATGAGGATGCATGATGAGCCTTCAATCCACCGCCCTTCCCGGCTCCGCAAACGAAAGCAACGTTCAGACCGGCTGGCTGTCCTGGCTGCTGGTATCATTCCTGATTTATATGCTGCTGGCCGCCGTGGGCGCCATCGGTTCCGGCTTCAAGGCCGCCGCCGGCAGCGATGCCAAAGAGCTGTTTGCCTTTGCTTCCAACCCGGGTATCGCGCTTATCGTCGGGGTGGTGGCCACCGCACTGATCCAGAGTTCCAGCACCGTAACCTCGATTATCGTGGGTATGGTGGCCGGTGGCCTGCCCATTTCCATTGCCATTCCCATGATCATGGGTGCCAATATCGGCACTTCACTCACCAGCACCCTGGTCAGCCTGGGCCATGTTCGCAATGGCGAAGAGTTCAAGCGGGCCTTTTCTGCCGCCACCGTGCATGACAGCTTCAACATTCTGGCCGTGGCCATACTGCTGCCGCTGGAGCTGCTGTTCCGGCCGCTGGCGACCGCTTCCGAATACTTGGCCGGCCTGCTGGTCAGCGATGCCAGCGTCAGCATGAGCGGCATGAATTTCATGAAGGTACTGCTGTCGCCGGCATCTGATCTGCTGAAAGCCAGCGTGGCCTGGTTGCCCGGTGTCTGGTCTGGCGTGGCGCTGATCCTGATTGGCATCGGCCTCATCCTGATGGTGGTCACCCAGATCGGCAAGGTGCTGCGTACCCTGATGGTGGGGCGCGCCATGAACATACTGCATACCGCCGTGGGTCGCGGCCCGGTCTCCGGCATGGCCTCCGGCACCCTGGTCACCGTGCTGGTACAGTCGTCTTCTACCACCACTTCGCTGATAGTACCGCTGGCCGGCACTGGCGTGTTTTCGCTGAAACAGGTCTACCCCTTCATTCTGGGCAGCAACATCGGCACCACCATCACCGCCTTGCTGGCGGCCACCGCCATCAGCGGCGCCGCCGCCACGGTCGCGCTGCAAATTGCCCTGGTGCACCTGCTGTTCAACCTGCTGGCGATTGCCGTTATCTACGTGCTGCCGTTTCTGCGTCAGGTGCCGGTGGTCATGGCCGAATACCTCGCGACCCAGGCCCAGCGCAACAAGGGCTATGTCGCCGCCTATATCATTGGCGTGTTCTTTGTATTCCCACTGATGGTGGTCGGCATCAGCCAGTGGCTTTAACCATGGCTCCCTGCCGAGCGTAGTGCTGCGCCAGCACGGTACAGACCATCAGCTGAATCTGATGAAAAATCATCAGCGGTAACAACGCCGGGCCCAGCAGCGGCCCGGCAAACAGTACCTGCGCCATCGGCACCCCGGTGGCCATGCTTTTCTTGGAACCACCGAAGACGATGGTGATTTGATCGGCCCGGTTGAAACCGAAACGCCGACCCAGCCAGGCGGTCAACAGCAGCACCACCGTCAGCAGCAGGCAACACACCAGCGTCAGCACCAGCAGTCGCGACGACGACACCGTACTCCACAATCCTTCCACCACAGACGCGCTCAGCGCCGTATACACCACCAGTAGAATGGAGCCCTGATCCAGCCGGCTCAGCTGTTTTTTGTGCCGGTCGACCCAAGGGCCGATGATTGGCCGCAGGCTGTGACCCAGCACGAAGGGCAGCAATAACTGCATGCTGATGGCACCGATGGAGCGCAACGGCGACACGGCGGTATCGGACTCTACTTGCATCAATAACGCCACCAGCAGCGGCGTGACAATAATGCCCAGTATGCTGGAGGCCGAGGCGCTGCACACCGCCGCCGGTACATTGCCCCCCGCCAGGGCGGTAAAGGCAATGGCCGACTGCACCGTGCCCGGCAAGACACACAAAAACAGCACACCAAGATAGAGCTGCTCGCCCAGCAGCGGCAGCAACAGCGGTTTGGCGGCCAGCCCCAGCAGCGGAAACAGCACAAAGGTGCAGCCAAACACCAGCAGGTGCAGCCGCCAGTGAGTGGCACCGGCAATAATGGCCTGGCGCGACAGCTTGGCGCCGTGCATGAAAAACAGCAGCGCTATGGCGGCCACCGTCAGCCAGTCAAAGAACAGCGCCCCCTGGCCCTGTGCCGGCAGCAGTGTAGCCGCGGCCACCACCGCCAGCAGGATCAGGGTGAAATTATCGAACAACAGCCGTAAGTAGCCGAACATAAGGAGTCTCCGGTTAAGCATCCGGGGCAACTTTATCCCGAAATCACGGCGGCGTTTGTCGGCATTAGGCAGTAGAGTATCGACTAACGGACATTCAGGCTTGTTCTGCCCCACACCGCAGGCTAGCCTGAAGCCCCCTTTTTCTTTCGCCCACCGATATGGATCATCAACAACAGTTACTCAACCGGCTCGGTAACCTGCATCAACTGCCCCGCCCGGTGCTGGGCCAGGAGATGTCGCTGCCCAATGTCGCCATCGCCGTACTCCACCGTCATCCGTGGGCACAGCTGTCTTATGCCATCAGCGGCGAGGTGGAAGTCGATACCCACGGCGGCCATTTTGTGGCGCCGCCCAACCGGGCCGTATTGATCCCGCCCGGCATCGAGCATGGCGTGACCTGCCCGCCCGGCACCCGTATTCGCAGCCTCTATATCACCGCCGGCATGCTGCCCCGGCAGCACTGCCAGGTGCTGGAAATCGACGTCCTGCTCAAAGAGCTGATTGTGGCCTTCAGCCGGTTGCCGGAAGAATATGACCAGGAGGGCGCCGACGGCCGGCTGGTGGCGGTGCTGCTGGATCGCCTGAGCCAGGCCCGCCCCTGCGAGCTGATGCTGCCCTGGCCGGAAGACCCACGGCTGCAACGCCTATGCCGTTATCTGGCCGCCAACCCGGATTGTCGCCGACCACTTGCCGAGCTCGGCCGCCCGCTAGGCGTGAGCGACAAGACCCTGAGCCGGGCCTTTAACCGGCACACCGGCATGAGCTTTCGCCAATGGCGCCAGCGCAGCCGCCTGCTGGCCGCTCTGCCGCTGCTCGAGCGCGGCGATCGGGTCACCGACGTGGCGCTGGCCTGTGGCTACGACAGCCTGTCGGCCTTTATCGCCGCCTTTCGTGCACTGCTCGGCAGCACGCCGGGAGATTATCTTCACCGGCGAGCATGACGCCTGGCCTCGGCCATGCATCGAACATCAAAAAAGTTGAACAGGCTGTCAGATTTCAGTTAACAGCCGCACTGTTCTCGGTATAATCCGCGCCTCGCAGGAGAGAGAAGCAACACTCGCTTCCGCCGAAGGCGCAAACTCCCATAAACGCTCAGGCCCATGTACTGCGATCATTCAATCACGCCAACTGGAGAGCGGTTGCACAACCGGCAACCCACCGAAGGGGCAAGCGGACTATCCGTTAAACCCTCAGGTACAGAGGACAGAGGGAGGGGCATTTACCACGCAGGGTTTCCTGATGCTGCTCTATATCTATCTGATTGCCATTACCGCCGAAGCCATGTCCGGGGCGCTGGCCGCCGGTCGCCGTAATATGGACCTGTTCGGCGTCAGCCTGATCGCCTTTCTTACCGCCCTGGGGGGCGGCACGGTACGCGACGTCATGCTGGGCAACTTTCCCATCGGCTGGACCCAACACCCCAGCTATATCTACCTCACCATCGGCGCCGGCCTGGCCACCATGCTGATTGCCCGGGTCATGCACCGGCTGCACCGGCTGTTTTTGCTGCTGGATGCCATGGGGCTGATTGCCTTTACCATCATCGGTTGCAACGTGGCGCTGGGGCTCGACTACTCGCTGCCGGTGGTGGTGATGGCCGGCATTACCACCGGTATTTTTGGCGGCATACTGCGCGATGTGTTGTGCAACCGCACCCCGCAGGTGCTGCGCCACGAGCTCTACGCCAGCGTGTCGCTGCTGGTCGCCCTGCTCTACCTGCTGCTGCGCAAGCTGGGCGTGGATGAAAACATCAACATGATTGCCTCGTTCGCGGTCGGCCTGTGCATTCGGCTGGCGGCCATTCGCTGGCACTGGTCGCTGCCGGTGTTCTCCTACTCGCCCGAGCGCTGGCGCAGCTAGGCGACCATATAACAACGCCAGGCATTCAATGAATGCCTGGCGTTGTTATGGATGACACAGCATTGCTGGTTAACGAACGGCGTTGCTCAGCTGAAAACGATGGGTCAGCTGGTTAAGCTCCCGAATCTCGTTACGGATCTCGCCAATCGCTTCCACCACCCGGTTGGCATCTTCTCGCGTATTACCCGCCACATCGGAAATATTCACGATGCGCTGATCAATATCGATCGCGACGCCACTTTGTTGATTGGTGGCGGTAGAAATCATGATGTTCATCGACGAGATCGTCTCTACCGAGGCAATAATGTGCTCTATCGCCTCGGCGGCAGCAACCGCCAGTTCACAGCTCTTTTGCGCCAAATCATTATTCTGGGTCATGGATCCCACCGCCTCTTCGGCCTTGAGCTGCAATTGCTGAATGATTTGCTGTATCTGCTGGGTAGACTGCTGAGTTCGTTGCGCCAGGGTGCGTACCTCATCGGCCACCACCGCAAAACCCCGTCCCTGATCACCGGCCCGGGCCGCTTCAATAGCGGCATTCAACGCCAGCAGATTGGTTTGCTCGGCAATGTCATTAATCACCGAGGTCACACTGCCGACAGAGAGGGTTTCCTCTTTCAGCGCCGTGATCAGTTGTGCGGTTTGTTGCAGGTTTTTCAGCATCTGCAAGGCGTGAGACTCGGTCTGACCGACAACAATACCTCCTTTTCTGGCCTGCTCGCCGGTAGCGCTGGCCGCTTTCTCCGCCTCGGAGGTGTTACTGGACACCTCTTTTACTGCGGCGGCCATTTCGGTCATCGCCGTTGCCACCAGTCCGATATCGTCATACTGACGAATAACCCCGTTCTCCGCATCCTTGGTGGCTTTTACCACGTTATCAATATGACTTTCGGTATTCCTCGCCACCCGTTGTACCGTTTGCAGCACTTCACCGACGTGATCCAGCATGCTGTTATAGGAAGCGAACATGCGCCCGACTTCATTATCGGTATGAACAACCTCGAAACGGTGAGAGAAGTCTCCCTTGCCCACTTCCGTCATCCGGTTTTGCAAGCGCAGAATATTGTCCATCAACATGCGCAGGCCAAAGACCCGGCCCAACACCACCAGAACAAGGATCAGTAAAATACAGCCTAACGCAATCAACAACTGGGTACGGATGGTGTGATTCGCCTTTTCGGTCATCATGACCACGGCCTGGTTCATCTCACGCAGAATCACCGGCGACTGCTGCTGAATACTCACCAGCGTCTCATGACTGTTTTCCCGTACATGGCGGTCAATCAGCGCCTTGTATTCCTGCCACAGTGTGTTGACGTGCTGCATTTGCGAGATGATCTGCGGGTCGTTCAGCGCATTCATTCCCGCCGCCGCATCACCGTTCACGATGCGTACATGCGACTGTTCAAACAGGTCGATGGTTTTTTTCAGCACTTCTTGCTGCTCAACCCCTGAAGCAACCAGCATGGCCTCTTTAGCAACACGCTGGCTCAGCATGCGTTGCCGACCGGCCGCATTAATGGTCTCGGGGTTGATTGCCATGCTCATATACAGTGAGACCGCCGCCGCCACCGCCAACAGAAAGATCAACGCGTAGGACAACATAAACTGGCGATTGATGGTTTTACACCCTACCGCACGCAAGATATTGTCCATGATACTCGCCATGCTACCCTTCATTCTGTGCTCCTTTATCTGGCAATAGCGCACTGCCTATGACTGCAATCACAAGATTGTTACCCGACACCACCATGGTGATCGCAGTCTGTATCGGCACCCGTTGCAGAAATTAAAGCGGTGATATTCGGCCATGACTCCATTCTTTGACCTGCATCAGATAAAAGTGACGGCTCGGCCAGTGTCATGGTCCCCACCCGCTCACTCTTTGCCCGAATCAGCCAGCGGCAGGGCGGTGGTGTATTTGATCTGCTCCATGGCGAAGCTGGAGGTAATGTCAGACAGCCCATCGGTGCTGGTGATCAGCTTCTTGTAGAAGCGATCGAAGGCGCCGATGTCGGCCACCACCACCCGCAGCATGTAGTCCCACTCGCCGGACATGCGATAAAACTCCACCACCTCCTCAAAGGCGGTGACGGTGTCGGCAAACTGCGCCAGCCACTGGCTGTCGTGGCGCTGGGTTTTCAGCTGCACGAACACCGACAGCCCCAGCCCCAGTTTGTCGGCATCTAGCAGTGCCACCCGGCCGCGAATATAGCCGGCCTCTTCCAGCTTTTTTACCCGCTTCCAGCACGGCGTTACCGACAGGTTGACCGCCTCGGCCAGGTCTTTCAGCGGCAGCGAGGCATTGTGCTGCAACAGGGCCAGGATCTGCCGATCGAAAATATCCATTCGCTAAAACCCGAAAAGTAAGAATAATTTTCCAAAAAATAACACCAGAGCAGGAAAGATAGAAAAATTTTTGCCCGGTATGGGGATATAATTCTGCCATGACAGAGCCGCCCGGTTCTTCCCTGACCTTATTATTACGGACGCCCGACCATGAACCACTGGACCCGCACCGCCCTTAAAACCCTGTCCAGCGACCAGCTGCGCACTTCCGACACTCACCTGTACCGGCTCGACATTCCCGGTCTCGACGGCATCGATATCTACCTGAAAGACGAAAGCACCCACCCCACCGGCAGCCTCAAGCACCGGCTGGCGCGCTCGCTGTTTTTGCACGCCATCTGCAGCGGCAAGATCAATGAAGGCACCCCGGTAGTGGAAGCCTCGTCGGGCAGCACGGCGGTGTCGGAGGCTTATTTCGCCAAGCTGCTGGGGCTGCCCTTTACCGCCGTGATGCCGCGCCATACCACCTGCAAGAAGGTCGAGCAGGTGATGCGCCTCGGCGGCCAGTGCCATTTTGTGGATCACGCCGCCGAAGTCTATTCCGAGGCCGAGCGACTGGCGCGGGAAAGCGGCGGTCATTACATGGATCAGTTCACCTTTGCCGAGCGGGCCACCGACTGGCGCGGCAACAACAACATTGCCGAGAGCATCTTTCGCCAGCTGGCCGAAGAGCCCCATCCCATTCCCGACGCCATTGTAATGAGCGCCGGCACCGGCGGCACCTCCGCCACCCTGGGCCGCTATGTGCGCTACCTGGGGCTGGACACCCAGCTGGTGGTGGTGGATCCGGAAAATTCGGTATTCTACGACAGCTACCAGAGCGGCGATGCCAGTTTGGTCAGCCAGGCCGGTGGCCGCATCGAAGGCATTGGCCGGCCGCGAGTCGAGGCGTCTTTTCTGCCCGAGGTGATCGACGAGATGATCAAGGTGCCGGATGCCGCCAGCATCGCCACCATTCACTGGCTGGAGCACATTCTGGGCCGCAAGGCCGGCGGTTCGACCGGCACCAACCTGTGGGGCGTGCTGCAGCTGGCCAAACGCATGCAGCAAAACGGCCAACGCGGCTCCCTGGTTACCCTGATGTGTGACGGCGGCGAACGCTACCTGGACACCTACTACAACCCGGAGTGGGTGGCGAAGCACATCGGCGACCTCACCCCCTACCGCGAGCAGCTGGCGGTGTTCGGGTAAACCAGGCGGCAAGATCTAAACATCAAACCGGAAGTAGGGTCGAATTCATTCGACCGCGTTGGGAACGTGCCTCCGTTCTGGTCGAATAAATTCGACCCTACGAGAAACCACGTCTTGTAGGCGCCCATTTATGCGGCGCAAACCGGCAAACGATGTGGGATGCTAAAACTCAAACCGGAAGTAGGATCGAATTCATTCGACCGCTGTAAGGCCGTGCCATGATGCTGGTCGAATAAATTCGACCCTACATCAGACGACGGTTTTCTGGTGTCATCATTGTCATTTAATCGGCCCTGCTACGCAGGGCCTGCCGGCTGAAGCGGCAGCTACGCAAACCTCCTTCCTACTCCTCCTTCACCGCCTGCTTGCGTCCCGCGCCCAGTACCAGCATGCAGGGGGTGAGCAGCAGGGTCAGCAGGGTGGCAAAGGCCAGACCGCCGGCGATGGCGCTCGACAGCTGGGTCCACCACTGGGTGGATGGCGCACCGATGCCGAGGCTGGGCGCCAGCAGGTCGACGTTCACGCCAAGTACCATCGGCATCAGCCCCAATACCGTGGTAATGGCGGTCAGCAGCACAGGGCGCAAACGCAGGCAGCCGGTTTCCAGCGCCGCCTCGGTCGGGCTCATGCCGTCCTTGCGCAACTGGTTGAAGGTGTCGATCAGCACTATGTTGTTGTTCACGACGATGCCCGCCAGGGCGATAACCCCCATGCCCACCATCACGATGCCGAATGACTGACCGTTCAGCAGCAGCCCCAGCAAGACCCCGGCGGTAGAAAACACGATAGCCGACAACACCAGGGCCGTTTGATACAGGCTGTTGAACTGGGTCACCAGGATCAGAGTCATCAGCAGAATAGCCACGCCAAAGGCGCTGGTCAGAAACTGCCCCGCTTCTCGCTGATCCGCGTCTTCTCCGGCGACCGTCAGGCTTACCCCGGCCGGCAGCGTCGGTGCACTGCCGGCCAGTGCAGCCAGCCGTTCATCCAGCCGAAAACCCTCGGCAATATCGGCCTGCAGGGTCAGGGTGCGCCGGCCATCTACCCGGTGCAGGGTGCCGATTTTGGGTGCCGGGGTCAGGGTAACAAACTGGCTGAGTGGCACCTGACCACGCGAGGTAGACAACGTCAGCCGGGATAGCTGGTCGAGTGATCGCCAGTGCTGCGGCAGTCGCACTCGAATGTCGACCTCGTCGTTGGCGTCTTCTGGCCGGTAGGTGGCCAGCTTCAGGCCATTGGTCACCAGCTGTACCGCATTGCCCACGCTCAGCACGTCGGCCCCCATGCGGGCCGCCGCTTCCCGGTTGACCGTGAGCCGCCACTCGATGCCGGGCAGACTGCGGTCGTCTTCGATGTCGATAAAGCCGCCCAACTGCTGCATGGCGGCGCGCACACCGTCGGCGGCCTGCTCCAGCAATGAATTGTCGGTGCCCGACAACCGAATCTCCACCGGCTTGCCGCCGCCCGGCCCCATCTGCTGTTGCCGAAACTCCAGCACTATGCCGGGAATGTCGTCGGTCAGCGCCAGCAGGGTGTCTTTGATGGCGCTGGCCGGGCGGCGCAGATACCAGTCGGTAAACTGAAACTGCAACACGCCAATCACATCGCTGCCCATCTGACTGTCGGCCATGGCAAAGCTGCGGGCATACAGCGCCTTCACCTCGCTCAGGCCGCGCAGTCGCTGCTCCACTTCGCGCAACAGCGCGTCTTTTTCATACACCGACAAGTCGCCGCGGGCACGCACCTGCAACTGGGCGCTGTCGGGCTCGATGTCGGGAAAGAATTCGACGCCATGGTTAAAGCGGGCATAGCCCGCATACATCAGCCCAATCAGCAGCAGGGTGCCGGCCAGGGTCAGGCCGGGCCGGCGCAGCAGCCGGCTCAGCAATGCCCGGTAGCGGGCCAGCCCCGGCACCGTCACCGGCCCCCGGTTTGGCGCACCCTGACGACTGAGCCCGCCCATGGTCGGCAAAAACACCAGCGCCATGGCCAGCGAGGCCAGCAGGCAGATGATGACGGTGGCGGGCAGGTATTTCATGAATTCACCGACTACCCCGGGCCAGAACAGCAGTGGCACAAACACCGCCAGGGTGGTGGCGGTAGAGGCAATCACCGGCCAGCTCATGCGGTGGGCGGCATTAATCCAGGCCTGTTTGGGCGTCTGCCCTTCATGCAGATGACGATCGGCCAGCTCGCACACCACAATGGCGCCATCCACCAGCATGCCGGCCACCAGGATCAGCGAGAACAGCACTATGATGTTCATGGTAAAGCCGATGGACCAGATGATCAGAATACCGGCGAGAAAGGCGCCGGGAATGGTCAACCCCACCATCACCGCCGAGCGGGCGCCCATGGTGGCGAGGATCAGAATCAGCACCAGCACCACGGCGGTGAGTACGTTGTTGAGCAGATCCGACAGCATGTCTTCAATCTGGATGGACTGATCCATGATGTAGTCCACCTCCAGCTCCGGCGGCAGCAAGGGCGCCGCCTCGGCCAGCAACTGCTTGACCTGCTCTATGGTGTTGATGATGTTGGCACCGGCACGTTTACTGACCTCCAGAACCACACCCGGCTGCCCGTTGATGCGGGCAAACCCGGCCGGATCCTTGAAGGTGCGCCGCAGGGTAGCCACATCGCCAAAGGTCACCACCCGGTCGCCACTCACCTTGATCGGCAGGCCCAGCACGTCGTCCAGATCTTCAATCACGCCGGGCACCTTGATCGCCAGCCTCCCGGCACCGGTATCCAGACTGCCTGCCGCCACCAGCCGGTTGTTGCGCGACACCAGGTTGAACAATGCGGTGTAGTCGATACCGAAGCTGTCCAGCACCTGAGGGTCGACCAGAATTTCCAGCAGATCTTCCCTGTCGCCGCCGATGTCCACTTCCAGCACCTCGGGAATGCCTTCCATTTCTTCTTTCAGCCGCCGGGCAATCATCACCAGCTCGGCTTCCGACAAGGGGCCGGACAGTGCCACCGACAACACCGGAAACAGGGCGACGTTGATTTCGTGTACCACCGGCTCGTCGGCTTCTTGCGGCAGCTTGCTGCGGGCCGAGTCGACCTTTTCGCGCACGTCCTGCAGCGCCTGTCTGGGGTCGAAGCCCGCATCAAACTCCAGCATCACAGAGGCATGGCCTTCGCTGGCGGTGGAGGTCATTTTCTTCACCCCTTCCAGGGTGCGCAGTTCCTGCTCCATCGGCCGCACCAGCAACCGCTCGCCGTCCTCCGGGCTGATGCCCTCCAGTGCCATCGATACATACATCATGGGAATGGTGACGTCGGGATTGGCTTCCTTGGGAATGGCCTGATAGGCCGCCACGCCGCCGATCAGCAAAAACACAAACGCCATCAGGGTGGCGCGGCTGCGAAAGACCGCGGCGGCAATCAGCGCCCTCATGGTTGGGGCTCGTGTATGCGCACCGGAGCACCGTCGGTCATGAAGCCGGCCCCGCGCGTGATGATGCGGGCCGGTTGCGGCAGGCCGCCGACCCAGGCCCGATCGGTGCCGATGCTGAGCAGCGTCACCGGCACCAGCGTCGCCCGGTTCTGCTCATCCACCAGATAAACGCCGGTGCGGCCATTGTCGTCCAGCGTCAGCAACGCCGGCGACAGCCGAACGGCCTGGCGGGTCGGCAGAGTGATATTCAAACCGGCGCTGGCCCCGGCCACTCGCCAACCGTGCGGGTTGTTGAGCCGGGCTTCCAGCGCATAGCTGCGGGTGGCGGCGTCGGCGGCCTGGGCCACAAAGCTCAGTGTGCCGCTCAGCTCGCGTCCGTCCAGCAGTACCGCCGTCACCGGCAGCCCCGGCGTCAGCCCGGCCACCTGCTGTTGCGGCACGGTGGCATTGAGCTTGAGGGTCGACACGTCCACCAGCGTCAGCAGCGCATCTCCCGCCTGCACAAAGTCCCCTTGCTCGACCGGCCGGGCATCCACGCTGCCGGCAAAGGGGGCGGTAATACGGGTACGGCTTACCGCCAGACGCGCCTCGGCCAGCTCCGCTTCGGCGGCGGCGACGGCGGATTTAAGCGACAGATAGCCGGTTTCGGAGATCAGTTGATTGCGGCGCAGCCGAACGGCGCCGGTGACTTCGGCCTGGCGCAAGGTCAGCTCGGCCTCGGCCCGGGCCAGTTCGGCGCGGCGGCCGTCGTCACTCAGGCTAAGCAGCAGCTCGCCCTCGGTGGCGGTCTGGCCCAGCTCGGGCACCTTCGCCACGGTGCCGCTCACCTGGGCCAACAGCACCAGCGAGCGTTGGGGCAGCAGCTGCCCCTGCAGCATCAGTGTGGGTTGGTAGGATTCGGCATCAAGGCGCGTCACTTCCACCGTGGGCAGCCCGGGCACCGGCGTGTCCTGCATCTCTGGCTCGTTCACCCGGGCCTGATACACATCGCCGCGCCACAACCAGAACAGCGCCACCACCAGCACAAACAGAATCCACCCCAGCCCCTTGTGCCGGGCCAGCCATTGCGTGAACGCGCCTACTGCCATTGGTGATTATCCGTATCAAATAGAGTGGATACTCAGCATAACAACTCGGGCTGGTGCGATACAGCGGGGAAAGCCGGTAATGCGGCGTAGGCCGTGGACAGATTCTAAGCCGATCGGCGATGCGCCAACAAAAAGCCCCGCTTGTGCGGGGCTTTTGAGTTTAGTCGAGCTGGCTGCGCAGCCAGTCCAGTACCTGCACGTAGTTGGCGGGTAGCATGGGCTGCAGCTGGTCGAGCGCCGCCTTGGTGTCGGCATGGCTGTCGAGGCAGAAGTTGATGTGACCCACCTTGCGGCCGGGACGCACTTCCTTGCCGTACCAGTACAGCTCGGCACCGGGTACCGACAGCCAGGCGTCGTCTTTGTCTACGCCGACCAGGTTGACCATGACGCTGGTATTTTTCACCCGCGGTTCCACCAGCGGCAGTTTGGCCACGGCACGCAAGTGAGCTTCAAACTGGCTGACGCTGGCACCGGCCTGGGTCCAGTGACCGCTGTTGTGCACGCGGGGGGCCAGTTCGTTGATCAGCAGGTGTTCACCCACCCGGAAGCATTCCATCGCCATCACGCCCACGTAGTCGAGGTCGTTCATCAGCGAGGCCAGCATCTGTTCGGCTTCGGCCTGCAAGTGGGCCAGTCGTGCCAGTGGCGCAACCGAACCCAGCAGAATGCCGTTAACGTGCAGATTGAGGGTCAGCGGGTAGAAGAAGCACTGACCGTCGGCGCCACGCATACCCACGACCGACATTTCTTCGTCGAAGTCGATGGCCTGCTCGGCAATGGCCTGGGTGTGCCAGTCGTCAGGAATGGCGTCCTGACCCGGATCACGCAGCCAGTGCTGGCCACGGCCGTCATAACCGCCGGTGCGGCGCTTGAGCAGCACCCGCTCGCCCAGCTGCTGGTGCAGATCGTCGGCGGAGGTCTCGGTTTCAACCAGCTGCCAGGGCGCGGTGGCCAGACCCAGCTTGTCGATCAGCGACTTCTGGGTGAAGCGGTCGGCCAGAATGGGAAAGGTGTCGAGGTTAACAAACGCCGGGTGAGCCGACAGCTGACGGGTGGCGGCGGTGTCGGGCCACTGTTCGCGCTCGGCAGTTACCTGCTCGTGCGGCAGCAACGGAAAGGTCTCTTCCGACTCGATGTCGACCGGACGCACATCCAGATCCAGCGGCATGCCGGCATGTTTCAGCATCTGGCCCAATTGGCCGGCGCCGAGTACCCAGATACGGCTCATGCTTCCTCCCGCGGATCGGGGCTGCCCAATACGGTCTCGGTTTGTGCCTTGCGAAAGGCGTCCAGCCGCTCGGCCAGGGCCGGATCGTTGTTGGCCAGCATCTGGCAGGCCATCAGGCCCGCGTTGAAGGCACCGGCTTCGCCGATGGCCAGGGTGCCTACGGCCACGCCTTTCGGCATTTGCACGATAGACAGCAGGCTGTCCATGCCGTTCAGCGCCTTGCTCTGTACCGGTACACCCAGCACCGGCAGGCGGGTCTTGGAGGCCACCATGCCGGGCAGGTGTGCGGCACCGCCGGCACCGGCGATGATAACCTGAAAACCGCGCGCCACGGCCTGTTCGCCAAACTCCATGAGTCGGTCTGGGGTGCGGTGAGCCGACACCACTTCCACTTCATAGGCTACTTGCAGCTTGTCCATAATTTCTGCTGCGCCCTGCATGGTGGGCCAATCACTTTTCGAGCCCATGATGACGGCAACTTTTGCTTGCATGACAACTCCTGTTCAACAACGTTCAGCATTTAGGTGGATCCGGGGGAGCGCGGATTATACCGAAACGGCGGTTTGGCGGCTAGTCGGCAAACCGCCCAAGGGTGGACATTGCCCAAGCCGATCGCTAAGGTAAGTGCCGCTCAACCCGTAGCACAACACAAACTCAAGGAGGTGTCCGCCATATGATAGGCGCAATTGAATCTTTTCCCTGAATCACGGCCCCGTGCCGTCGACCGCACATTACCCGGCTATCGCCAACGTCTCTAAGTAAGTTACCGTTATTTATTGCCGATCCCCGCTCGGGATCCTCGCGTCCGTTGCCGCTAGCCAGGTCGTCTTAACCTGCGCCAGGTTCGGTGCCGTTTGTTCGGTTCCGTTTGCCTGCGTATCTGTCTGCTTCCCGCACGACAAGGAGATGAACTTGGAACTCTACCAATTTTCCAGCACTACGGTGCTGCTGTTACTGGCCGCCTTTTACGGCGGTACCTATCTGATCACCACCTTCATCAAGAAGGAACAGGAAGACACCGACGCCTTTATGGTGTCCAACCACAGCGTGGGCTTTGGCATGGGCGCGGCCAGCATGACCGCCACCTGGATTTGGGCCGCCTCGTTTTATGCCGCCGCCACCTCGGGCTACACCTACGGGGTGTCGGGGCCGCTGCATTACGGCTTTTGGGGCGCCTTGATGATTCTGTTCATCTATCCCTTCGGCCGCCGTTTTCGCGCCCTGGCGCCCAATGCCCATACCCTGGGTGAAATCATTCACGCCCGTCACGGCTCGTCCAGCCAGCTGATTCTGGCCATGTCCAACCTGCTGGGCAGCCTCATCAGCCTGATGGTGAACTTTACCGCCGCCGGGGCCCTGGTGTCGGTGCTGTCGCCGCTGTCGTTTCAAACCGGGGTGATCATCGCCGGAGCGGGCGTGCTCAGTTACACCCTGTGGTCGGGCTTTCGCGCCTCGGTGCTGACCGACTTTGCCCAGCTGATTGCACTGATGGCGGTGGCCATCGTGATTATTCCTGCGGTGCTGTTCGCCATGGGCGGGCCGACCGAAATGCTGAACGGCTTTGACAATCTCAGCCTGGAGCAGGCCGATATTTTCTCGATGGACGCCATTATGCATCAGGGGGCGCCCTACTTTGTGGCGGTGCTGGCCTATGCCATCGGTAACCAGACCATTGCCCAGCGCCTGTTTGCGGTAAACGAAAAACACATCAAACCCACCTTCATCACCGCCACCCTCGGCTACGGCGCCATCGTTATCGGTCTGGGCATGATTGGCCTGATGGCCCTCACCACCGGGGTGGAGCCGCTGAACGGCGACATGAACAACCTGATCCCGCAAATGGTGTCTGCCTACCTGCCGCCGGTGTTCATCGGTCTGTTCTTCATTCTGGTGATCGGCTCGCTGTCGTCTACCGCCGATTCGGACCTGTCTGCCCTGTCGGCGATCATGATGGCCGACGTCTACGGCAAGAACATCGCCAACGGCAAGGCCGATCCCAAACGCATGCTGTTGATCGGCCGGCTGACCATGGTGGCCGCCACCATGATCGGCATCGTGTTTGCCAGCTTCTCGCTCGATATTCTGGTGATGCTGGTGTTTGTGGGCGCGCTGTGGGGCGCCATTGTGTTTCCGGTGATTGCCAGCTGTTTCTGGAACCGGGTCACCAACCGCGCCTTTACCAGCGCGGTAATTGCCGGCCTGCTGATGTTCTGCGTGGCCCGCTTTGAACTGGTGCCCATGACCGGTGCCATGGCCGTGCTGTTCGAGCTGCTGGCCAGCATGGGTGGCGGCGTGGTCGTCGGCCTGATGGTGTTCGGCTTTCTCGGCACCCGCGCCGGTTTTGTGGCCGGCATTATTGCCGGGGTGGCGTTGATGTTCTTTGCCACCGGCTTTCTGCGTGAATACACGGTGCTGCTGTCATCCCTGGTGGCCTACGGCGTCAGCACCCTGGTGTGCGTGGTGATGAGCCTGATGCAACGCCAGGAATTCGACTTTGACCTGATTGCCCAGCGCGTCGGCAATTATGACCAGGGATCCGCTGCCGTCCACGGCAACCAAGCCTCACTCACCCCCGCCCATCTGGCCAAGGAGCCTTCATGAACGAACTGACATTAGGCGCTTATATTCTGATCTGGCCCGCCCTCACCCTGTGGGTGCTGGTGGTGATCTGCAAGGCG
>JAAEZO010000191.1 GCA_018222825.1 Gammaproteobacteria bacterium | reverse complement strand
ACCGCGGACCTCTTGCATGCCATGCAAGCGCTCTCCCAGCTGAGCTATAGCCCCGTTTGGCAGATCTTTCTGTTTTCAAATGGCGATAAGTGGTGGAGCTACGCGGGATCGAACCGCGGACCTCTTGCATGCCATGCAAGCGCTCTCCCAGCTGAGCTATAGCCCCGCTTATCTTTCTTCCCGGACCATGTCCGTTCAGACGAGGCGCATAATAGGCAGGGGGTCTTTTTGTGTCAACAGGAAAATAGAAAAAACCGCCTAATCAGTTATTTTTTAATCGTCCTGATGAGATCGCCGCCAATTCAAGCCGTCATGTCGGCACCACGTAAAAACGTCGGCAATAAAAAAACGGCGCTGTCTGGGACAACGCCGTTTTACCTGCAACCTAGCACTTAGAGCCTAGTGTTAACCCTGAGCACGCTCATTGATGAAGCCCAGTGCCATGTCGATGCGGGCCAGCACCTGCTCTTTGGTCAGCAACGCAATCACGCCGTCGATGGCCGGAGACTGGCCAACACCGGTCACGGCCACACGCAACGGCATACCCACCTTGCCCATGCCCAGTTCCAGCTCGGCGGCGGCGGCGTTGATCTGCTCGTGAATCGCCGGCGCCTGCCAGTCGGCCAGCTCCGCCAGTTTGGCGCGAACCAGCGCCAGCGGCTCGGCCGCCACCGGACGCAGGTGCTTCTTGGCCGCTCCCGCTTCGAACTCGGCAAAGTCTTCAAACAGGTAACGGCTCTGGGCCGCCAGCTCTTTCAGGGTGTTGCAACGCTCGGCGTACAGGGTCACAACCTCGGCCAGGGTCGGGCCCTTGCCGGTATCGATGCCCTGCTCCTGCATGTGCCACTGCAGGTGCTCGGCCACTTCGGCGGCAGGCAGGGTCTTGATGTAGTGCTGGTTCAGCCACAGCAGCTTGTCGGTATTGAAAGCAGAAGCAGACTTGCTGATGGCGTCGAGCGAGAACAGCTCAATCATCTCTTCCAACGAGAAGATTTCCTGATCACCATGGGACCAGCCCAGACGCACCAGATAGTTGAGCAGCGCCTGGGGCAGATAGCCGTCATCCCGGTACTGCATCACACTCACGGCGCCGTGGCGCTTGGACAGCTTGGTGCCGTCGTCACCCAGAATCATCGACACATGGGCAAACTCCGGCACCGGGGCACCCAGGGCCTGATAGATGTTGATCTGGCGCGGGGTGTTGTTGATATGGTCTTCGCCGCGTACCACATGGGTGATTTCCATGTCCCAGTCGTCCACCACCACACAGAAGTTATAGGTGGGCGCGCCATCGGTACGACGAATAATGAGATCGTCGAGCTGGTTGTTACCGGTTTCGATACGACCACGTACGTGATCCTCGAATACTACCGACCCTTCGGTCGGGTTCTTGAAACGAATGACGCAAGGCGCGTCCGCGGCGTGCTCATGAGCGCCGTGGCGGCAGGTACCGTCGTAGCGAGGCTTTTCGCCATCGGCCATCTGTTGCTCACGCAATGCATCCAGTCGCTCGCGCGAACAGTAGCATTTATAGGCTTTGCCTTCGGTCAGCAACTGATCGATAAGCGCGTTATAACGGTCAAAACGCTGAGTCTGATAATAGGGACCCTCGTTCCAGTTCAGGCCCAGCCAGTTCATGCCTTCGAGGATGGCGTCGATGGCCTCCTGAGTGGAACGTTCCAGATCGGTATCTTCGATACGCAGCACGAATTCACCCTGCTGGTGACGGGCATAGAGCCAGGAATACAGGGCCGTACGGGCACCACCTACGTGGAGAAAACCGGTGGGGCTGGGAGCAAACCGCGTTTTAACTGTCATTCTTTCTGCCTTAGCTGGTAAAAAAGCCCAAATGAGCTTGAGTGAAACAAAGTGGCGACTATTTTAGCACCCGCCTGTAACGGGTTAAACGCTTTGTCATCGAGTTGGTCGCGCTCACCGTCAACAAACGCTTCAAAAGGAGCTGTCCGACCGCTTGTCGGCCGCACGGCCCGCAGATACACTGGTGGTCACGAGGTGCCTATTCATGACCAGAAGACAATCAACAATGAAACGGAACAAGCCGGACTCTTTCGGCTCCAAACTAAATCAATTGACCCTGCCTGCCAGGCAAGGTCTGGGTCAGGCACTGGGGTGCTGGCAGCGGCTGCCCCGCATACACAAAGTCGGGTTGCTGGCTCTGTTGCCCGCCTGGTTGCTGTTGCTGGCCTGGCAACCGGCGCCAACGCCATTGGCGGCCCCGGTCACCGGCAGCCTGAGCCTGCCGCTGTCTGCGGCCGAAAAACGGGAAATTCCGGTACCCGATGGCGGCAAGCGCATCGATCATACCCTGGCCCAGGGCGAGACACTGGCCGCCCTGTTCCGCCAATGGCAGTTGCCGGGTACTGATCTGATTGCCCTGGTACGGGCCGAGCCATCCTACAAACCACTCAGCAACCTGCGTGCCGGTCAGGATCTGACCCTGGTGCTCAACGGCAGCGGCCAACTGCATTATCTGGAAGTAAGAGACAATGGCCTGCTGCTGAACGCCTTTCGCCGCATGGGCCAGGAATTCAGCGTACTGACCACTCAATAAAAGAGCATGAGGGATCAGGGTGCGGACTCAGCTCCCCTACCCCCTCATTCCCGGTCAACAATCCCTGTTCTTTCTTATTGGTATTCCGCCAGCAACGCCTGTAGTCCGTCTTCGTCCATAATGTCGATACCCAGCTCCTGGGCCTTCACCAGCTTGGAACCCGCCGCTTCACCAGCCACCACGCAGCTGGTTTTGGCCGACACCGATCCCGCTACCTTGGCACCCAGTGCCTGCAAGGCCGCCTTGGCGTCACTGCGGGACAATTGCGTCAGGGTGCCGGTCAGCACGAAGGTTTGCCCCGCCAGCGGCTGAGCATCGGCGGCTACCGGCTCCATTGCTGGCCAGTGCAGGCCGCAACCGCCCTGCTCCTGCGAGTCGGTCAGCGCCTTTACGACGTCCAGATTGTGCGGCTGACGGAAGAAATAGTAGATATGCTTGGCGACGATTTCCCCCACATCGGGCACCGCCAGCAGCGCCTCTATCTCGGCACCGATCACCGCTTCCAGGGTCAAAAAGTGACGGGCCAGGTTATTGGCCGTCGCCTCCCCGACTTCCCGGATTCCCAGCGCATAAAGAAAACGGGCCAGGGTGGTACTGCGCGCCTTGTCCAGTGCCGCCAACAGCTTGGTGGCCGACTTGTCGCCCATTCGCTCCAGACCGGCCAAGTCCTGATGACTCAGCCTAAACAGGTCTGCCGGGGTCTTGATTTTATCCTGCTCCACCAGCTGATCGATGAGCTTGGTGCCCAGCCCCTCGATATCCAGCGCCTTGCGCGAAGAGAAATGCTTGATCGCCTCCTTGCGCTGGGCGGCACAGAAGAGGCCGCCGGTACAGCGGGCCACCGCCTCCCCTTCGATGCGTTCTATGTCTGCCTCGCAGACCGGACAGCAGACCGGAAACTCGATAGCCCGGGCATCGTCGGGGCGCCGTTCCAGCACCACCGCCGCCACCTGAGGGATCACGTCGCCGGCCCGGCGCACGATCACCGTATCGCCGATCATCACCCCCAGTCGGGCAATTTCGTCGGCGTTGTGCAGGGTGGCATTGGACACCACCACCCCGGCCACCTGCACCGGCTCCAGCTTGGCAACCGGGGTAATGGCACCGGTACGACCGACCTGAAATTCCACATTCAGCAACCGGGTCAGCTCCTCCTGCGCCGGGAACTTGTGGGCAGTAGCCCAGCGCGGCGCCCGGGCCACGAAACCGAGCCGCTCCTGCAGCGCCAGCTCGTCAACCTTATAAACCACACCGTCGATTTCGTAGGGCAGCTGATCCCTGCGGTTGAGTATATCGTCGTGATATTGTTCACAGCCCGCCCGGCCCCGCATGCGCTTTACCTCGGGGCTGACCGGCAGCCCCCAGCCCTTGAGCCGTTGCAGAATATCGAAATGACGCTCGCCCAGCGGTTCGCCTTCCACCAGGCCAACGCCGTAGCAGTAAAAGGCCAGCGGCCGCCTGGCCGTGACTCGCGAGTCCAGCTGACGCAGGCTGCCGGCGGCGGCATTGCGCGGGTTGGCAAACACCTTGTCACCACTGGCCCGGGCCATTTCGTTCATGCGCTCGAATCCGGCGCTGGGCATGAAAACTTCGCCCCGTACTTCCAGTCGGGCCGGCCAGTCATCGCCTTTCAGCCTGAGCGGTATTGCCTTGATGGTGCGCACATTTTCGGTAATACCTTCGCCGGTGCTGCCATCACCGCGGGTGGCGGCCTGTACCAGCCGGCCCTGTTCATACAGCAAGCTGACCGCCAGACCGTCGAGCTTGGGTTCACAGCAGAACTCGATGGGGGCGTCACTGCCAAGACGGCTGTGCAAGCGTTTTTCAAAGGCGGCCAGCTCATCGTCACTGAACACGTTATCCAGCGACAGCATCGGCAGCGCATGGCGT
>JAAEZO010000190.1 GCA_018222825.1 Gammaproteobacteria bacterium | reverse complement strand
TTTTATGCCGCAGCCTCCCTACTCTGCGCTCCGTTTACCTATCCTTATACATCTGAAATATCCTGATTCGGAGTCATTATGAAACGAGAGCAATGGGGTTCTCGCACCGGCTTTATCCTTGCCGCCGTCGGCTCTGCCGTCGGCCTGGGTAACATCTGGCGCTTCCCTTACATGGCGTATGAAAATGGCGGCGGCGCCTTTTTCATACCTTACCTGTTTGCCATGCTGACCGCCGGCATTCCCTTCATGATCCTGGAGTTTACCCTGGGTCACAAGTACCGCTCCGGTGCCCCGAAAACGCTGAAAGCCCTGAACCACCGCTTCGAGTGGCTGGGCTGGTTTCAGGTCATGATCTCGGCCATTATCGCCTTCTACTATGTAGTCGTCATCGCCTGGGCCATTTCCTATGCCTACTTCGCCTTTACCCAGGCCTGGGGTGAAGACAGCAACGGCTTCTTCTTCGGGGAATTTCTGGGCCTGGCCGACGACAGTGCGCCGTCCAACCTGGGTGGCCTGCAGTGGCACCTGTTGCTGCCGCTGTGCCTGGCCTGGGCCGCCACCTACTTCGCGACCTTCCGGGGCGTAAAAGGCGGTATCGAGAAGGTCAACAAGGTACTGATGCCGTTGCTGTTTGTGATGGTCTTGCTGCTGATTGGCCGCATCGCCTTTTTGCCCGGTGCCCTGAACGGCATTAACTGGCTGCTGGAGCCCGATTTCAGCAAGATCTGGGATCTCAAGGTGTGGTCTGCCGCCTATGGTCAGATTTTCTTCACCCTGAGTGTCGGCTTCGCCATCATGCTGTCTTATGCCAGCTATCTGCCGGAAAAGTCCGACATCAACAACAACGCCTTCATGACGGTGCTGATGAACTGCGGCTTCTCCATGCTGGCCGGTATCATGATCTTCGGTGCGCTCGGCTACATGGCCAACGCCCAGGGCAAGGAACTGACCGAAGTAGTCAGCTCCGGTGTGGGTCTTGCTTTTGTGACCCTGCCTACCGCCATCAACCTGCTGCCCGCCCCCGGCGTGATGGGACCCCTGTTCTTCCTGGCACTGGTGTTTGCCGGTATCAGCTCTCACATATCCATCGCCGAGGCGGTGACCACCGGCCTGATGGACAAGCTGGGCTGGAGCCGTCCGAAAACCGCCACCATCTTCTGCTCGACCGGTCTGGTGGTCAGCCTGATGTTCATTACTCAGGGCGGCCTGCTGCTGCTGGATCTGGTGGATTACTTCATCAACAACATCGCCCTGCTCGGCTCTTGCCTGCTTGAGCTGCTTCTGGTGGGCTGGCTGTGCAAGCTGCAAGACTTCCGTGCCCATGCCAACCGTTTGTCCGAGTTCACCATCGGCGGCTGGTGGGCCATCTGCATCAAGTTTGTCTCCATCGGCATTCTGGTGGTGATCCTGTTCAACAACATTCTGAGTGCCTTTCGTGAGAACTACGGCGGCTATTCCGATAACGACGTAACCTTTATCGGTTGGGGCATGATTGCACTGATGCTGGTTGTGGCCATCATCATCAACCTCAGCAGCAAGAAGGAGACCACCGCATGAGCACCGGAGCCATCATCATGATGCTGATCGGACTCGGCATCACCTGGGGCGGCGCCGCCCTCTGTATTCGCCGGGCGATGAAGTCAAAAGCCAAATAATGCACCAGGGCAGCCGAGAGGCTGCCTTTTCTTTGTAATGAATCGAGAGACAACACAAAGCACACAGGGCCTCTCTACAGGCCACCATCAAACTACCCTATACACAGGAACACCCTCCGAAAGATGACCTCGGCCCCGACTAAAGGTATGCTTGCGCGTTTTCATTCATACAGGTAGTCATCATGGACTGGGATCCCCATGTTACCGGCCGCAATGGTGTGCTGGCACAACTGGCTGGTCTGGTCGATATCAGCACCGCGCAGTGGCCGACCCTGACCGAGCTTAATCGAGCACTGGCCGCCGACTTGCCGGTACATTTTATCGATGATGACCGTTTTGCCGCGCTCAACTGCTACTACGAGCAGGCGGTGGCGCAAGGCATGGTGCCGACCCGCGCCGAGAACTGGCATGACTTTTTCGGTGCCGTGATCTGGGCGCTGTTTCCCCGCACCAAGGGGTTACTCAACCGACTGCATATGGAAGATATCGCGGCCAACGGCCTCGGTAAACGCACGCCCCGCCGCGACCGAGTGACCCACTTCGATGAATGCGGCCTGGTGCTGGCGGTACCGAATAAAGCCGAGGCAGAGCACTGGCTGCGCGAGCACGACTGGCAGCGACTGTTTATCACCGAGCGAAAACGCTGGGGCCAACAATGGCAGCCCTTTGTCTTCGGCCATGCGCTTTATGAACAGGCACTGGCGCCCTTTATCGGCATGACCGGCAAATGTGTAGTGCTGGAGATGGATACTGCCTTTTTTGAATTACCTACCGCCGCCCGTTATCCGCAGCTGGATGCAAGGCTGGCCGATAGGCTGGAGCAGGACGCCCTGTTCGATCGGCCGCGCCCGCTATTGCCGCTGCCGTTGCTGGGCATTCCCGGCTGGTGGCCGGCCAATGAGAATCCGGCCTTTTATCAGAACCGGGATTACTTCCGCCCTCGGCGTAACAGGTGATTTAGCACCTGTTTTTTCTTACACTTGCCGCCTTATCAGAAAGAGGATGTTGTTATGTCCGGGTCCGACCCCGTTTATGACCTTGAATTCAAACGTCATTATCTGCACCCCAAATACTGGCTGACCTGGCTGGCCATCGGCGCACTGTGGCTGCTGGCCTGGTTGCCGGTGCGCGCGCGCGACGCCATTGCCGGCGCTTTTGCGCCCTTGCTGGTGAAGCTTGCCAAAAAGCAGTGCTACATTGCTCGCACCAACATTCAGCTGTGCTTTCCCGACCTGCCTGCCGATGAGGTAGAGCGAATGCTGCTGAATTCCATTCGTGCCGGCCTGATGACCTTTATGGGCTACGGCGAGTGGACCGCCCGCAGCCGTGACTACCTGCAAAGCCGCTTCGTGGTGCAGGGCCGGGAGCACCTGGATGTCTGCCTGGCGAATGATGAAAAAATCATCTTCATGATCCCCCATACCTGGGCCATCGACGCCGGCGGTCTCTATCTGACGTCGCTCGGCTTGCCCATGTGCACCATGATGCACAGCGCCAAGAATCAGGTGTTTGACTGGTTTATCAATCGTCAGCGCGCACGTTTCAACGGCATCGTCTACGAGCGCGATGCCGGCATCAAGGCGGTGATCAAGACCATCAAGAGCGGCAAGCACTTCTTCTATCTGCCGGATCAGGACCACGGCCGGGAAGCCAGCCTGTTTGTGCCCTTTTTCGCCGAGCTCAAGGCCACCCTGCCGGCCCTGCCCAAGCTGGTTAAGCTGACCGGCGCCAAGGTCATCCCCGTGCTCAGCGTCTACAACATGGAACAGCATCGCTACGAGCTGATCCTGCGCCCGGCCATGGCACCCTACCCCACCGCCGACATCACCGCCGACACCCGGGCGATGAACGCGGAAATAGAAGCCCTGCTCGGTGAGTGGCCCGAGCAGTACATGTGGTTCCTGAAATATTTTCAGACCCAGGTCGACAGCAACAAAGGTCGTTACGAGGCGGGTATCAGAGAGATAAGAAAACGATGAGCTGGCTGGAATATCTGCTGACCATCGCCGCCGGTCTGCTGGTCATGTGGCTGGTGGCCCGCATCGACGACTGGCTGATCGCCAAAGAACGAAGTAAAAAGCCGTAGGCCGTCAGAAAAAATACCGAGCCCAACGGCTCGGTATTTTTTTGACTTGGCACCAACGGCTGGGGTCGAATTTATTCGACCGAAGATATTAACCCGGGAAAAACAGGAACTTGGCGCCGACCAGCAACAGGAATATCGCAAAGGCGCGCTTCAGTACCGGGGCCGAGAGTTTATGCGCCAGAATGGCGCCGAAACGGGCGAAGGGCATGCTGGCCAGGCTGATGCCGATCATCGCCGGCAGGTAAACATAACCCCAGGCCTCGGCCGGCAGCCCCTGATGCGCCATGCCGTGCACCACGTAGCTCAGCGCCCCCACCAGCGCGATGGGAAAACCACAGACCGACGACACCGCCACCGCCCGCTGCATGGGCACCGAACACCAGCTGAGAAACGGCACCGTCAGCGAGCCACCGCCGATACCGAAAATACCCGAGGCCCAGCCAATCACACCGCCAACCGCCACCTGGACCGGCTTGCCGGGCAGTTTAGCGCCGCCGCTGGGCGCCAGGCCAAACAGCATCTGCGCCGCCATCAACCAGGCAAACAGACCGATCAAACGCTGCAACAGCGGGCCAGAGAGCTTGTCGGCGGTATAACCGCCCAACCAGGCCCCAACGACTATGCCCACAGACAGCAGCGCGGCCAGCCGCCAGTCGATGGCTCGGCGACTATGGTGGGTATGAATGGCACTCAGCGAGGTAAACATGATGGTGGCCAGCGAGGTGCCCACCGCCATGTGAGTGA
>JAAEZO010000189.1 GCA_018222825.1 Gammaproteobacteria bacterium | reverse complement strand
GAGACTTATCCGCAGCGTCAAAAAAACCGGCTTAATGCCGGTTTTTTATTGCCTGCTTGCAAGGAAAAGGTAATACGCCCCACACCGTTTGCAGACCGCCTCCGGCTTTCAAAGTATTGAACGACCTCTTCACGCCTGACCTTTCCCCTTTTTATTCTTTCTTATTCACCCTTCACGGCAGTACAGCTTGTGCAGCAGGGCGATCACTTCCCGTACTTCCTCACTTTTCAGCGAATAATATACCGTTTGCGCCTCTTTGCGGGTGCGCACCAGATCGTCGTTGCGCAACAAGGCCAGGTGTTGCGACAGCGCCGACTGGCTCAGCCCCAGATGCTGGTTCATTTCTCCGACCGACAGCTCCTTGTCGAGCAGATGGCACAGAATAAACAACCTTCGTTCGTTGGCCAACGCCTTCAACAGCTTGACCGCCTGACTTGCACTGGCTTCCATTGCTTCCATATTCAATGCCATCATGATGTCCATGTTCAGATGTTTAACTAAATTCACCGTCAAAGGTGACGGGCGGTGTGACCGCAGAAAAATCGTCCAGTCCGGAAAACAGCGAGGTGAAATCACTTTCACATAATCGCTTTACCGCCGGATGCTGGATCATCCGCTCGGCAAAAATGACGTAGTACTCTTCTTTCAGCTCTTCGACCCGGCCAATCTCGACCACCGGCTGATATTGCAGAATGGCATCCCGATAAATAGCCGGAGCCACGAAGATACCCTGATTGAAAAAGCCGAACGCCTTCATCAGTGCCGCGTCGTCAAATTCACCCAGAATCTGTGGCTTGAGACCCTGCACCTCCAGCCAGTGCCGCAGTTGCCGCCCCATGGCGGTACGCCGCCCCGGAATCAGCAGCCGCCGCTCTTCCAGACACTCGGGAAACGGCCGGGTCGGTAACGGTTCACGACAGTAAAAACCAATTTCGCATTCGCCCAGTTTTTTCGAGAGCAGCCCCGCATGCTGGGCTGAGTCTACCGGACAGTCCGACAGGATCATGTCCAGCTTGTGCTCACTGAGCTGTTCGAGCAGCATTTCGTGGGTCGACTCATAGCAGCGCAGGTGAATGGAGCCGTCGTTGGGGATCACCGACAGCAGCACCCGACTCGCCAGTCGCTTCGACAAGGCATCGGCAATGCCGACGTCGAAAATCAGGTGATCTTCCTTGCGGTAATGCACGATATCCAGCATTTCGTACGACAAGCTGAACATGCGGTCTGCGTATTTGAACACCAGTTGCCCCAACTCGCTGGCCTCCAGCTGGCGGCCCTTGCGCTTGAACAGCTTGCCACCGAGGCGCTGTTCCAGCTGGCGGATTTGTCCGGTAACAGTCTGAGGGGTCAGAAACAGCGCTTCGGCCGCCTTGGTGACCGAGCCTTTCTTCTGCGTCATCCAAAAATAATACAGGTGGTTGTAGTTAAGGTGTGACAAAGGCCATCTCCAATGCGTATTGGCTCCATCATAATGAAAGCGGCCGGGTTTGAATACCCGGCCGCTCTGTTGAAGACCACAATCGCCATAGAGGTTAATCACATCGCCGGTTACATCTGCAGCGCCGGCCTGGATTGATGACGGGGCAGAATATAATTCAGCATGCAATATCCTGCCAGCGCCGCTATTGTCGAGCCCATCAGGATGCCAAGGCGGGACAGATTAGCCAACTCGGCGTTATCGGTAAAGGCCAGTGACGAGATGAAAATCGACATGGTAAAACCGATACCACAGAGCACAGACACGGCAAATATCTGCCGCAGACACACTCCGGTGGGCAACTGCGCAATCCCCAGCCGTACCGCCCCCCAGCTGGCCAGAAAGATCCCCATCGGTTTACCGATAAGCAAGCCGGCAATAATACCCAGCGGCAATGCCGACGATAAATCATCCAGCGAAAGCCCCTTGAGCGAGACGCCCGCATTCACAAAGGCAAACAACGGCAGGATCAAAAAGGCACACCAGGGATGCAGGAAGTTTTCCAGCTGGCGGGCCGGCGAAAACTTGCGGCCATACAGGGGAATAAGAAAGCCCAGTATCACTCCGGCCAGCGTGGCGTGTACGCCCGACTTGAGCACCGCGGCCCACACTATCCAGCCAAGGATAAGATAAGGCACCAGATTATGAACCTGAGCCCGGTTCAGCCAGAACAGGCCACCGATACCGATTACCGCCACCGACATCGCAGGCAGCGACAGTCCATGGTTGTAGAACAGGGCAATAATGATGATGGCACCCAGATCGTCGATGATCGCCAATGCCAGCAGAAACACCTTGAGGCTGAGCGGTACCCGCTTGCCGAGCAAGGCCATAACGCCAAGGGCAAAGGCAATATCGGTCGCGGTAGGGATAGCCCAGCCACTCAGGCTGGAGCCTTCGCCGGCGTTGAACAGTAAAAACCACAGGGCGGGAAACAGCATGCCACCAAGGGCGGCCAGGGCCGGAAACATGGCTTTTTCCCGACTGGAGAGGGCGCCGGATACCAGCTCGCGCTTCACTTCCAGGCCAATCACCAGAAAGAAAACCGCCATCATGCCGTCATTGACCCAATGAGCCAGCGTCTTGTCCAGATCCAGGCTGCTGATCCGCAGCTGAATACGGGTGCTAAGCAGCTCCTGATAAATATCCACCAGACCGGTGTTGGCCATCACCATGGCGATGATCGCCGCCACTATCAGTAAAATCCCGCCGGCAGATTCCATTGCCAGAAAACGCTTCAATACGTCCGTCATATGATTGAGGCTCCCTCTCATCAACAAGATGCTCGAGTGTAATCAGCCCATCTGCCCACGGGTAATCGATTGTTTCTGCTTAACTCCTCGGTAAAATCGAGTATTCAGGGGCTTAGTGACTTATATCACCACCCCGAAAGTAAAACTTAACACTAATGCAAAATAAAAATTACAATTTAAATGCTTTTTAAATCGCAACCGGCGCCTTGATATGCGGATGCGCCTGGTAGTTTTCCAGCACAAAGTCCTCGAAGGTATAATCAAACAAGGAGTCGGGTTTGCGCGCCAGTCGTAGTGTCGGCAGAGCGAGCGGCTCTCTGCCTAATTGTAGCCGAGCCTGCTCCAGGTGGTTACGATAGAGATGCACATCGCCACCGGTCCAGACAAAGTCACCCACCTCGAGTCCCGCCTGCTGGGCCAGCATATGGGTCAGCAGCGCATAGCTGGCAATATTGAAGGGCAAGCCCAGGAATACATCACAGCTGCGCTGATAGAGCTGGCACGACAGCTTGCCGTCGACCACGTAGAACTGGAACAGGGCATGACAGGGCGCCAGCGCCATTTGATCCAACTCACCCACGTTCCAGGCCGAGACGATGATACGACGGCTGTCCGGATTGGTCTTGATGGTGTCCAGCGCCTGGCTTATCTGATCGATGGTACGACCGTCCGCCCCTTGCCAACTGCGCCACTGGTGTCCGTATACCGGCCCCAGATCGCCGTTCTCGTCGGCCCACTCGTCCCAGATCCGCACCCCGTGCTGCTTCAGGTAGCCAATGTTGGTGTCGCCATTCAGAAACCATAACAGCTCATGAATAATCGACTTCAAATGACACTTTTTGGTGGTGATCAGCGGAAAGCCCTCACTCAGATCGAAGCGCATCTGATGGCCGAATACCGACAGGGTGCCGGTGCCGGTTCTGTCTTCTTTAACGGCACCCTTGTCCAGGATATGTTGCATCAGCTCCAGATAGGCTTTCATGCTGTTTTTTCTCCATTACCAAACCATTGGGGGCGGCGACAGGCCGCCCATAACATCAGTGCACCGGCCAGCATCATCGGCATCGACAACAGCTGCCCCATGCTGAACAGATCGAGGTAGAGCCCAAGCTGGGCATCCGGCTCTCGTACAAACTCCACCATGAAACGGAACAGGCCGTAGCACAGCAGGAAGAGGCCGGAAATCACGCCGCGAGGCGGACGCGCTCGCCAGGCCAGATTCAGGATAATCAGCAAGGCCACTCCTTCGAGGGCAAACTGGTACAGCTGGGAAGGATGACGCGGCAGCATGCCCGCCGCCGGAAAAATAATGCCCCAAGGCACATCCGTCACTCGTCCCCAGAGCTCGCCGTTAAGGAAGTTACCGATGCGACCGGCGCCCAGCCCAAAGGGGATCAGCGGCGCGATAAAATCGGATACCGCAAAGAAGGTTTTTTGCTGCTTGCGGGCAAACAGCCAGAGCGCGGTGATCACCCCGACCAGGCCGCCGTGAAACGACATGCCACCGGTCCAGATTTTGACGAGGTAAAGCGGGTCGGCGAGAAAGGTGTCGAACTGGTAGAAAAACACATAACCGAGGCGGCCACCGAGGATCACCCCGAGAAAGCCATAGAACAACACGTCGGAGACCTGCTCCCGAGTCCAGTCCGAGCCCGGTTGTGCCGCGCGGCGATTGGCCATCAGCCAAGCAAAAAGAAAGCCCAGCAGATACATCAAACCATACCAGTGCACCGCCAGGGGACCGATTTGTATGGCGATGGGATCGAAACCGGGAAACACCCAGTGGCTCTGAGACATGCACTTACCCCGTCAGCAA
>JAAEZO010000188.1 GCA_018222825.1 Gammaproteobacteria bacterium | reverse complement strand
GTCCTTCTTCCAATATGCTGCTGGCCTCGGGCCAGTGTCCGACCCTGGATCTGGAAGCCGCCGGTTGTCCTGTCGGTATCGGTGTCGATGGTTCCGCCTCCAATGATGGTTCCAACATGATTGCCGAAGTCCGGCAGGCGTTGTTGTTGCAACGCCTGCGTTACGGTGCCCGCAAGATCACCCATCAGAAAGTGCTGGAGTGGGCGACCCATGGCTCCGCGGCTTGTCTGGGGCGTGATGATATCGGCGACATTGCCGTCGGCAAGCAGGCGGATCTGGCTTTGTTCCGGCTGGATGATATCCAGTTTGCCGGCGCCGGAGATCCGCTGGCGGCGCTGATCCTGTGCGGTGCTCAGCGGGCTGATCGGATGATGGTAGCCGGGCGTTGGCGGGTGACCGATGGGGCCGTTTGTGGTCTGGACATAGAAGCACTGAAGGCGAGGCAGAGAGAGTTGGCCGCGAAGCTGGTTTGAAGATAGGGCTGATAGCAAGGAAAGAACAAAAGGGTGTCATAGGGCACCCTTTTGTTACATCTGGCGGGTGTACCCATCTGGAATTTTCTTGCCTGTCTGGTATAAACATAATCCGTGTTTCCAGGATAAAAGATAATAATATGCGATGGGATCTCAAAGGCTGGGCAGTACTGCATGCCCTGGCTTTCTTTTTGTTTTTTTCCTGGTTGCTGGGTTACTGGCAGGAACTGGATGAAGGCGTGTTCTGGTGGTTCAACGGTCGCTTGGTCACGGTGCCCGGCTTTGCCGAATTGGTGGCCTTCGTCAACCAGCGCTGGATTGACGGTGCCGTCGCTTTGTTGATGGCGGGATTTGTATTCCGTCATTTCTGGTCGGTCACCGGCAGGGAGCGCGCCAGTATCGGTTGTCTGTTGTTGCTGATGGCGGCCTGTTTTTCGCTACAGGCGGCGGCGGGCAAGGCATTGCCGATAGAGCGACCGAGCCCGACCATGGTATATGAACGGGCGGAGCGGGTTAGCCAACTGGTGCCTGATATCAAGGCCAAGGATGCATCCGGCGATTCCTTCCCCAGTGATCACGGCATCGGTTTCGCTACCTTTCTGCTGTTCGCCTGTTATCGTTTTCCCCGTCGTTATCTCTATGCGGTGGTGCCGTTGGTACTGGCCCTGGCCATGCCGCGGGTGATGTCCGGCGCCCACTGGTTTACCGATTTTATCTGTGGATCCATCCCCCTGGCGCTGATCACCGGGGCCTGGCTGTTTTATACCCCACTGGCGTACCGGCTGGCCGAGGCGATGATCACGGCGGTCGAAAAGCTGCTGTCACGGTGGCGATTGCAAGGCTAAACAAGAAAGGTGGCCATGGGCCGCCCTTCTTTGTAAGCAGCCAGGTTTATGCGGGCAGAGTGACTCGCTCGCTGCAGGGCAATATATCGTAATCCACCATTACGGTTTCACCGACCAGATGGCGGCGCAGCATATCGAAGGCGGCAAAGGCCAGCAGCCGGCGCCGATTGAGTGGGTCACGAAAGTGCATTTGCAGGGTCTGTACCTGACAGCCTTGAGCCGACAGCAAGGCAATAGGAATACCTTGCGGGCCTTCGGCACCAATGGCGAGGGTAAGAGGGCGAGCCGAACGTGCCAGCCAGTGAGCCAGGTCTTCGGCGCTATCCGGCAGTCCCGCCAGGTAGTGGCCCTCGAACTCGGAGGTGATGGTGCTGATGGTATCGGTCAGGCGGCCGCCACTGGCATCCTCGAAGATAACCAGATCCTTGTTTAATAGCAGGGGACCCAGGCTGGCGGTAAAGTTCATCTCGTCTTTCGCCACCAGGTGAGTGCCCACTTCTTCCAGTAACTGTGCTTCGGCGGCGGCAATGTCGGCCGCGTCTTCGGTTTCGATAATCAGCTTCAGCTCTATGGTCGGCGAATTGGCTCGGTAGCCGAGAGTAATGCCGGCCGGCCATTGCCGATGGTCGAGCCGGTCGCTCAGGCCGGACTCGGACAGACCGAACAGGAAGAAACGACGAACCTGGCTATGACCGTTCTGACCGAGCTGACGGCGCAGCCTTGGCAGTATTTCATCGTCCACCATTTTCTTCAGCTCGGATGGTACTCCCGGTGTAAAGAAAAAAATCGCGCGGTTAAGTTTGATGGCAAAGCCACAGGCGGTGCCTATCGGGTTGTCCACCAGCTCGGCACCTTGCGGCAGCATGGCCTGCTTGCTGTTGCTCTGGGGCATGACGCGATTGCGGCTGCTGTACTTCTGCTGCATCACCTCGAACCAGTGCCGGTTCAATTCCAGGGGAACACCGGCGGCCTCGGCCATGGCTTCGGCACTGATATCGTCCGAGGTAGGCCCCAGACCGCCGTTGACGATCACCAGATCGGCCTGATGGCTGCGTTGTACAAACAGCTCGACCAGATCGGCCTTGTCATCGCCCACGGTGAAGCGACGGCGAACCTGCCAGCCCTGCTCCAGCAATCGCTGCGACAGCCAGCCGGCGTTGGTATCCGTTATCAGACCGGTCAGGACTTCATCTCCGGTACTCACCAGTTCAATCACAGCTTCCATATTCTTATCCTCGAGGTGCGTTATCGGGATTTTAACGTATCTTCGCTCTGCAGCACACGTCGGGGATGACAAGAGCCGTTGCTTTGTTGTAGATTTCTAGATGTCTAGACTTTCTTACCGATGCTGTACATGGAGTGAGCAAATGCCCATCAGAATTCCGGATCGCCTGCCAGCGGCCAATGTCCTGACTCAGGAAAATATCTTCGTGATGACGGAAACCCGGGCGGTCAATCAGGAAATCCGCCCGATGCGGGTGCTGTTGCTTAATCTGATGCCGAAGAAAATTGAAACCGAAAACCAGTTGTTGCGTATGCTGTCCAATTCGCCGTTGCAGATTGGTGTGGACTTGCTGCGTATCGACGACCGGCCTTCGAAGAATACGCCACAATCGCACCTGGAACATTTCTACCACGATTTTGAACAGGTGCAGGATCAGTTTTACGATGGTCTTATCATCACCGGCGCGCCGCTGGGGCTGACCGACTTCTGCGATGTGATCTACTGGGACAAGATAGAGCAGATAGTGGAGTGGGCCAAAAGCCATGTGACCTCGACGCTGTTTTTGTGCTGGGCCGCCCAGGCCGGTCTGAAGATTCTATACGGCCTGGACAAGCGTACCCGGCTGGAAAAACTGTCCGGCGTCTACGAGCACCAGAATCTGGCCCAGTACGAGCCCTTGGTGCGCGGCTTTGACGACGTGTTTCTGGCGCCGCATTCCCGCTATGCGGACTTTCCGGTGGAGCTGTTACGGCAAAAGACGGATCTGAAAATACTGGCCGCGTCGGACAAGGCGGGCGTCTATCTGGCGGCCAGCCCGGACGGACGCCAGGTGTTCGTCACCGGCCACCCGGAATATAATGCCGATACTCTGCATGCCGAATACCTGCGGGATCTGGAGGTGGGTATAGAGCCCCGAATGCCGGAAAACTATTATCCCGACAATAATGCCGATAATCCCCCCAAGGCGACCTGGCGCAGTCATGGTCATCTGTTGTTTGCCAACTGGCTGAATTATCACGTTTACCAGCTGACTCCCTACGATCTGCGAACCCTGAGTGCCACCGGCGATACCCTGACCCGGGATTGAGCGCATTTGATGTATTAAAAAGCCATTAATCAAGACACAAAAAAGCCGACAGCATGATGCTGTCGGCTTTTTTCAGGCTGTTTACTGTCGAATATTATTCGATAGGAAAGCCGGCTTTTTCCGCCGCCTTGGCCTTGTTGATCATCGGGGTGATGCTCATGCCCTGCACTATGATGGAAAACAGCACGATGGCGTAGGTCATCATCAGCACCAGATCCCGCAGTTCAACCTGACCGTCGCTACCGAGCTTGATACCGGCAGGAATGGACAAGGCCATCGCCAATGACAGGCCGCCGCGCAGTCCGCCCCAGGTGAGGATGCGTATCGAGTATTTGTTGTAGCTGCGAAAGCGGCGAAAAGCGACATAGGGCAGGGCAACGCTGACGAAGCGACCGGCCAGCACCAGCGGAATGCTGCACAGCATCAGAATCCAGGCTTGCCAGTGGAATTGCACCAGCAACATGGCCAGACCAATCAGCAGGAACAGCAGGGCATTCAGAAACTCGTCCAGCAGATGCCAGAAATGATCCAGGTATTTTGAACTCTGTTCCGAAAAGCCGGTGTAACGGGTCCAGTTACCAATCATGATACCGGAGACCACCATGGCCAGGGCGCCCGATACACCCAGCACGTTGGCCAGCGCAAACCCGGCAGTGGGAATGCACAGCGTCATCAACAGTTCCATGGAGCCGTCGTCGGTGGCGCTGATCATCAGGTGAGACATCAGGCCCAGCAGGGCGCCGAATACGATGCCGCCAACGGCTTCGTGGGTGAACAACGTGATGACCGAGCCAAACGTCGCCTCGGTACCATTGAAGGCGACCGCAAAAATGGTCAGGAAGATCACCAGGCCGATGCCATCGTTGAACAGCGACTCGCCTTCAATCTGAATGGCAATCTGCTCGGGGGCGCCCAGCTTCTTGACGATGGCCAG
>JAAEZO010000187.1 GCA_018222825.1 Gammaproteobacteria bacterium | reverse complement strand
GTGGCGACAATGGCGGAATGGCCCAGCTTGGTCACCGACAGAAAATGGTGCGAGGCGCTGGCGGCGCCAATGGCATCGGCCGCCACCTTGATGGTGCCGTCGGTACCGTTCTTGAAGCCGACCGGGCAGGACAGGCCGGAAGCCAGTTCACGGTGTACCTGAGATTCGGTGGTGCGCGCGCCAATCGCGCCCCAGCTCATCAGATCCGCCAGATATTGCGGCGTGATCATGTCGAGAAATTCGCTGGCGGTGGGCAGACCCAGATCGTTGAGATCCAGCAGCAGCTTGCGACCGGTGCGCAGGCCGTCGTTGATCTGAAAGCTGTTGTCCAGATAAGGGTCGTTGATCAGCCCCTTCCAGCCAACGGTGGTGCGCGGCTTTTCAAAATAGACTCGCATCACGATTTCCAGCCGGTCCGCATAATGATCACGCAGCACCTTGAGCCGCTGGCCATATTCAATGGCGGCCTCGGTGTCGTGAATGGAACAGGGACCAATCACCACCAGCAGACGATCATCTTCGCCGGCCAGCAGTCGGTGAATGGCCTGACGTGATTCGAATACGGTAGACGAGGCGGTATCGGTGGCCGGATATTTTTCCAGCACCGCTATCGGTGGCAACAGTTCTTTGATTTCGTTAATGCGGATATCGTCGGTTTGAAAGTGCATGAGCAACCCTGCTTACATTACCGAGCCCCTGGCTCGCTTTTATCGGAAAAGACTGGTTTTCAATCTATCCCGCCCGGCGGCGGCTGTAAACGCTCAATTACCCCATGGCGGCATTTGTTTGATAGGAAATACCAATGGATATGAAAATTAAGAACTTATGGATAAGAAAATGAAAACCATTATCATTTAAATAATATTCCGACACATTCAGAGGTGCCTCACCATGCTTAAAACCGCCACATTTGCCCTTGTGCATTTTACCGTTGCCTTCAGCGTCGCCTATCTGCTGTCCGGTGATTTGCTGGTCGGCGGACTGATTGCGCTGGTTGAGCCGATGGTGAATACCGTTGCCTATTTTTTTCATGAAAAAGCCTGGAACAAATTCAACGCAACGGGTGCTTAAGCTGGACAACACAGGGCTTGCGATGTGAACATGCGGGCAGATTCCCTGTATGAGAAAAACCATGAGCTATATCCTGACCGACGCAGACAAAGCCGCCGCCCAGACCATGCGCGATGACGAACGTTTCAACCATTTCGTATCACGGGTGTGCGAGCACGACGAGCTCTGGATCCTTACCGACGAGCACGGTTGCATGATGCTGACCTCGGACGACGACGAAGACTGCATTCCGGTGTGGCCCCATGCCGATTACGCCAAGGAATGGGCAGTAGACGACTGGAGCCAGTGCAAGCCCGAGGCCATCAGCCTCAAGGTATGGCAAAGCCGCTGGGTACCCGGCATGGAAGATGACGAACTGATGGTCGCCGTTTTCCCCACCCCCGACGCCACCGGGGTGGTGGTAGAGCCCCGTGAGGTACAGGAAGCCATCGATCGCAAGAAAAAACCGAGCCGGTATAACTGATGCACATCTGGGTTGATGCCGATGCCTGCCCCAAGGTGATTCGCGATATTCTGTTTCGCGCCGCCGAACGTACCCAGACGCCGCTGACCATGGTCGCCAACCATCCGTTGCCGCTGCCGGGCTCAACCCTGATCAAGCAGTTGCAGGTGCCCAAAGGCTTCGATGTGGCCGACGATGAAATCGTGGCCCGTATCCAGCCCGGAGAAATCCTGATCACCGCCGATATTCCGCTGGCAGCCGAAGCGCTGGCAAAAGACGCCCGGGTACTGAGCCCGCGCGGCGAACGGTATGACAAGGGCACCATCAGGGCCAAGCTGACCATGCGCGACTTTATGGATACCCTGCGTTCCAGCGGCGTGCACACCGGCGGGCCGCCCACCCTGAGCCCCGCCGATCGCCAGACCTTCGCCAATCAGCTGGATCAGTTGTTGCGTTGAAAGCGGCATCAGGGGAAGCGGGAGCCTTGTTCTGCGCTTCCCCTCACTGTTTTCTCATCCGCCTTTTAAAACCGAGGTAAGCCATGTTCAAGCCCGTTGTTATTCTGTTGAGCACCTTGCTGCTGAGTGCCTGTGCCGGACTCAGCCAGTACAGCGTCTCTGAAACCGAAGTTGAGAAATCGCTCTTTACCCTGCTGGAGCAGCAGGCACCACGCTTTACTCAGGGCCTGGTAGAGACCCGAATCGACAACCTGGATCTGCAGATTGGCCCCGAAAATCGTCAGATAGTGCGCCTCAACCTGCAGGGCGAAACCGCCATCAATGCCCTGATAGCCCGTTTTCCGGCGCAGCTGGATCTGGCCATCGAAGGACGTCCGGTCTACGACCGCCAGCAGAACGCGATTTTTCTGCGTGATATCAAGCTGCTGCAAAGCAAGGTTGACGCCTTTGGCTACAAGGGTGACATGACCGCCGCTTCTGCCGGCATGATGCAACTGCTGCGCTCGGTACTGGAAAATCAGCCGGTCTACCGACTCGACGACAGCCGCTATTCCTGGCTGAGCAAGGCGCCGGTAGCCATGGACATCGCCCCCGGCCGGCTGGTATTCAGCCCCCGCTTCGGCGACTGATTGTAGACGGCATAATTGATAACCTGATACGGAGTGATGGAAGGGTGTTTCCTTCCTCACTCCGCTTTTCTTTAACCTGCTCGCCCTTCCCTCGATTCACCCTAAATAGCCATAGCCTGTTGTCCGGCATTTGACCTACAATGGCGGATAACCTCTACAAATCAAGCCAGATAAACAGGTAGGTGTGCTATTAGCTCTGCAGTCTTGATGGTGTTTATCCCCACCTTTTTCTTCGTCTCGGTCACACCGGGCATGTGCATGACGCTGGCGCTGTCGCTAGGGATGACGGTCGGGGTGCGCCGCACCCTGTGGATGATGGTCGGCGAGCTGGTCGGCGTGGGCCTGGTGGCCTGCCTGGCGGTGGTTGGCGTGGCCGCGGTCATGCTGCAATATCCGCAGCTGTTCCAGTTACTGAAATACGGCGGTGGCCTCTACCTGGCCTGGCTCGGCATTCAGCTGTGGCGCTCCCGGGGCAAACTGGCCCTGAGCCCGGTGGATGCCGGCCCGCGCCATATACCGATACGCTCGCTCATCAGTCAGGGCTTCATTACCGCCATCGCCAACCCCAAGGGTTGGGCCTTTTTCATCGCCCTGCTGCCTCCCTTTATCGACAATCAGTCGCCGCTGACCGGTCAGCTACTGATGCTGGTGTCGATCATCCTCTCGCTGGAGTTCATCTGCCTGCTGCTCTATGCCAGCGGCGGCCGCACCCTGAGCCGGGTACTGCTGCAAAAGGGCAAGGTCAAACTGATGAACCGTATCGCCGGCAGCCTGATGCTGGGAGTAGCCCTGTGGCTGGCAGTCGGTTAACGGCGGCTGGCCATGGGCTGATGTCACGCCAACCCGGCTGGCTGGCCCTGCTGCTGGCTCTGTTCGTCATTATCCTGTGCCTGAGCCAGCGGCTTGGCCTGTTGGCTTCCTGTTCGGCTTCCGTCCCCGTGGCCGAGGCTACTCAGTCGTTCGACAGCAGTCCGACGGCCGCTGACTCGTCATCGAATAACCACGGCAGCTGTAGTTTGTCGGAACAACTGCTGAGCAAGGCCTGGAATCAGCTGGAGCCGATGCTGGCCGTCTTGCTGCTGTGGTTATCTCTCTGGTTGCTGCCACCCCGTATCGGCGGCTATTTCCGTCTGTTACCCCCTCCCCAACCTTGTGCCGGCCGACGGCGACATCTGGTGCTGTGCGTGTTCCGGGAGTGAGATTAACGCCACCTTCTTGTAAGCTTGCGTTAATCCACCGGAGACACTATTCGTGATCAGAATTTTCATACTGTTTTTTTTGCTGTTATTCACTCCCTTGCGGCTGTTTGCCGCCGACACCGGCTGGCTGCAGGCGCCCGAGCATCCGCCGGTGCAGGTGCGGCTGGTGCAGACCGGCCCCTATGATGCGGCCAACAATCATTACCCGGCGCTGTTGCAGATCCGCCTGCAGGACGACTGGAAAACCTACTGGCGTTCACCGGGCGAAGGCGGTATTGCCCCCCGAATGGACTGGCAGCCGTCAGACAACCTGCTGTCGGTCAACTGGCAGTGGCCCCTGCCCGAGCGCTTTACCCTGCTGGGGGTCGAAACCCAGGGCTATCACAATGCCGTCGATTTTCCGCTGCAGCTGACACCGGCCGAAACCGGGAAACCCACCACCTTTGAAGGCCTGCTGACCCTGCCCAGCTGCACCACCATCTGCGTGCTCACCGAGTATTCCCTGACATTGCCGCTGGATCCGCAGATGGCAGCCGACGAAACGCTGAATCATCTGTATCAGCAGGCGGTGTCGCGGGTGCCAAGACCGGCAAGCCTGATACAGGCCGAGCAGCTGGTCTGGGATCCGGCTGCCAAGCAACTCGATATCAGCCTGACCAACCCCCGTGGCTGGCAGCAGCCGGCGGTATACGTCGACGAGCTCGACAGCAGCATCTTCAGCCAGCCGCAGCTGACGATAAACGACACCCGGCTGCACGCCCGCTTCAAGGTCGGCAGCTGGGATCCGGAGTT
>JAAEZO010000186.1 GCA_018222825.1 Gammaproteobacteria bacterium | reverse complement strand
CCCGGCAACAGCGTCAGCGGGTTGGCATAGCTGGCATGCAGCAGGCGCTGCTCGGTGATGTTGCGCAGCAGGTCGCGTACCGAAGCCAGGCCGTAGTACTGGCCATGACGAGTCACAATAAAATGCGGCAGCGCCGACATGTCATCATCGTCGGTAATCAGGCCGCTGGCGGTTTCCAGCGAAGTTTGCCAGTCCACCATGACCGGGTTGTCCATGGCGTGGCGAACACTTTTATTGGCATAGAGTGCCCGGCCATAGGAGCCGGAAAACAGCTCCATGATTTTTTCCCGTCGCAGCATGCCGACCGGCATGCCGTGCTCCAGTACCGGCAGCGATTGCAGCCGGCTGTTGGCGAGCAGGATCTCGAATGCCCGTTGAATGGTGACGTCGATATGCACGCTGCATCCGGGGCGAGCCAGCATGGCCACGGTTTCCTTGTGCCGGCTGAGGGGGCCGGACGACACCTCGCTACAGGTTGAACGAGGTTGACACTGGGGGTTGGCACTGGGCCGGCCCAGATAATAGCCCTGGCATTGATGCACCCCCATGCGTTGCAGTTGCTGCAGCTCTTCCCGGGTTTCGATGCCCTCGGCAATAATACCCGACTGCATGCCGCGCGCCAGGGTAGTGATGCTCTGCACGAACTCGCGTTTGATCGGATCCTGATCGATATCCTGAATGAAGTAGCGATCTATCTTCACATAGTCGGGTTGGACTTCGGACCAGAGCTTGAGTCCGGAATAACCGGCTCCGAGATCGTCGATGGCAATGCGAAAGCCGAATTCCCGATAGCGCTCCACGGCCACCTTGAGGCCCGCCGGATCCTGAATGGGATACTGCTCTGACAACTCGATCACGATGCGGCTGGCCGGAATGCCCAGCTCCTGTGCCATCTGCCCGGTCCAGCCCCGCGGGTGCTGCTTGTCGAGCAGCACATTGGGATTGACGTTGATGAACAGCAGGCCTTCCAGCTGCAACTGGCAATAGGCCAGCATGGCGGCTTCCCGGCAGGCCAGATCCAGTTCGGACAGCATATCGGTGACCCGGGCCTCCTCAAACAGGGCGCCGGGAAACTCGAGCCGGTGCCCTGCGGGGCCACGGATCAGGGCCTCATGACCCAATATCCGGCCTTGTCGAGTATCGACAATAGGCTGGAATACCGCATGCAGTCGCCGCTGAACTATCAGGGAGGCGAGGGAGTCGTTCACACAGGTCATCACCGTCATCGGGGCACCATTGGCTTTAATCATGGGCGGCAGTGTATGACGGCTATGTGAAACTGATATGACAGGGGAGTCATTGATACCCGATCATGACAAATGCCAGTTGAGTCGCTCCCAACCCCGTTCGGCGGCAAGCTTCAGCAGCGGTTCGTTGCCGTTGACCACGGCGGCCCTGTGCACGAATTCCAGCAGCGGCAGGTCGTTCAGCGAGTCGCTGTAGCCATACGTCATGTTCGGCATTTGTGGCTGCATGGCCAACCAGTCTTGCAACCGGGTCAGCTTGCCCTGTTGATAGCTGTACACCCCGTGAGTACGGCCGTTATAGACGCCGTCGCAACACTCGAGCTGAATACCGATGGCATGATCCACGCCGAGTGCCCGGGCGATGGGTTTGACCAGATGCTCGCCGGTGGCCGAAATAATCAGCCGTTGGTGGCCCTGCGCCGTGTGCCAGGCAAGCCGCTGGCGGGCGGCGGGATAGACCAGGGGCAGAATATCCTGCTCGACAAACTCGTCCACCAGCGGCGCCAGATCCCGCGGCTGCCAGTTTTTAACGGGGGCCAGCGTCAGTTCCATGTAGGCGTCCATGTCCATTTGGCCCTGATAATAGGCGGCCATCAGCTCGTGTTCCCGCTCCAGAATATCGGCAGAGGCCAGCTGGCGCCGTACCAGAAAGGCCAGCCACAGGCTGGCGGAATCGCCGGCAATCAGGGTTTCATCCAGATCAAAAATAGCCAGATTCATCAGGCAACTTCCTTCAGTTCGGTGCTGTCGAACAGCAGTTCCAGTGGGCTGCCGGCCGGCAGCAGGGCGTCGGCGCCCCGGTTCAGTCGGTCCACCGTCAGCAGGCAGCCGGCGGCCTGAATGCGGTAGCGGATCACATTGCCCAGCAGTTGGTGACTGGCGACCGAAGCCATCACCGGCGGCGTCATGGCCGGGCCGTAGTCGCGGCCCGGCTCGCGAATATAAATGGACTCGGGACGAACCGCCAGCCGGCCTCTAATCTCGAGCCCCAGCAGCTGTCGTGCCTGCTCGGGAGTGAGCAGATTGTAGTTGCCCATGAAACCGGCCACAAAGTCGTTGGCGGGGCGGGTATAGACCGCCTCGGCGGTATCGGCCTGTACTATTTGCCCCTTGTTCATCACGAACACCCGATCCGACAGGGTCAGCGCTTCTTCCTGATCGTGGGTCACGAATACGGTGGTCAGCTTCAACTGCTGCTGAATGGCGCGGATCTGTTCGCGCAGGTGCTTGCGAATCGGCGCATCCAGCGCCGACAGCGGCTCGTCCAGCAGCAGAATGCGCGGCCGTACCACCAGCGCCCGGGCCAGGGCGACGCGCTGGCGTTGACCGCCAGACAAGCTGGCGGGGTAATAACTTTCGCGTCCTTCCAGGCCTACCAGTTCCACCGCTTCGGCTACCCGCCGTTTAATGTTCTTGGCATCCAGCCGTTGCATCTTGAGGCCGAAGGCGATGTTGCCGGCCACCGTCAGGTTGGGAAACAGCGCATAGCTCTGAAACACCATGCCGATGCCCCGCTGCTGCGGCTTGAGCCAGGTAATATCTTCACCCGCGACGCGGATCTGCCCCCGATCCGGGGTGATCAGCCCGGCCAGGCTGCGCAACAGGGTGGACTTGCCACAACCCGAGGGTCCGAGCAGGGTAATGAATTCGCCCTGGCTGATATCGAAACTGATGTTGTTGAACACCGGGGTCTGGTTGAAGGATTTGGTCAGGTTGGCGACTTCCAGATAATGCATCAGGCGCTCCGTTTTTGCAGGCGCAGGGCGAACCAGGTCGCCAGGCCGATAAAGAGGAAATAAGACATCACCATGGCGCTGGTAAAGTGGCCACTGTTGGTGCGTTGACTGTACAGGTAAACCTGCAGGGTTTCGAAGCGGGTGCCCACCAGCATGTTGGCGAACACGAATTCTCCGAACAGGAAAGAGAAAGACAGAAACAGCGCGGCCAGCAGGCCGTTTCTGATATTGGGCAGCACCAGCTGCAGAAAGGCGCGGCTGGTGCCGGCGCCCAGCAGGTGCGCCGCATCCATCAGATCCGGTAGATTGATGGCTTCCAGGTTATTGGCCAGCGCCCGGTACATGAAGGGCAGGCTGATGGTGAAATAGCAGAAAATCAGAATCCAGGGGCCGCCAACCAGAGGCAGGGGACCGCCGGCATAAAGCTGCAGCAGCCCGACCGACGACACCACCGGCGGCACCGCGAACGGCAGCAGTATCACCATGTTCATCACGCCTTTCAGCCGGGGAAAATAGTAGAACACCACGAACAGGGTCGGCAGTATCAGCAGCAGGCTGAACAGCAGCGCCGCCAGGCACACCAGCAGCGAGCGACCGAAGGCCGCCAGAAAGCGGCTGTCGGACCAGAGGCTCAGATACCAGTCGAGGGTAAAACCGCTGGGCAGAATATGGGCGCCCCACTGGGCAGACAGCGAATAAATCAGGGTGATGACGATGGGCGTGGCCAGCAGCAGCACCAGCCCGGCCACGGTCAGGCGGGCCGGCAGCTGGGCCCTGCATGAGTTATTCATAACGACTCCGGCTGATAATCCATTGATTGACGGCGGTCACCAGCACCAGCAATACCATCAGCAGCAACGACAGCGCGGCCGCCAGCTGGGGTTCGAGAAAGATGTCGCCGGCGACCAGGGCCGAGATCTGAATGGTGACCAGGTTGTAGTTGCTGGTCATCAGCGCAAAGGTACTGGCATAGGCCCCCAGCGCATTGGCCAGCAGTATGATAAAGGTGCCCAGCAGCGCCGGTGTCAGCACCGGCAGTACCACCCGCAGTCCGTATTGCCAGGGGCGGGCACCGAGCAGGGCGGCGGCTTCGCGCCAGTCTTTCTGAATGCCGTCAAAGGCCGGGTACAGCAGCAATATCGCCAGCGGAATCTGGAAATAGGTATACAGAATGATGAGCCCGCCGCGGGAATAGAGGTTGAAGCCGTCGATCAAACCGGCGTCACGCAGCAGCAGGGTTACGGCGCCGTTCATGCCGAGCAGCACGATAAAGGCGAAGGCGAGCGGCACGCCGGAAAAGTTGCTGGCCATGGTGGTAAAGGCCACCACCGCATCCTGTAGCTTGCCCGGCACCTGACGCAGCGCCGCGGTGCCGACCAAGGCGATCAGCAACCCCAGCAGGCTGGACCAGACCGCCAGATCGATGCTGTTACCGAAAGACTGGCGATAGAAGGGGGAGTCTATGATTTCCTGAAAGTTGGCCAGACTCCAGTCGCCGCCGGCCTGAAAGCTGTTGAGCAGTACCCAAAGCATCGGTGCCAGCTGAAACAGGCCAAACACCACCGCGAAGGGCAGCAGCCACAGCAGCGGCAGCGCGCGACGCCAGGCGGCGGGT
>JAAEZO010000185.1 GCA_018222825.1 Gammaproteobacteria bacterium | reverse complement strand
GGTCATGTCGGCGGCGATGACTTCGTGGCGGTGTTCGATCAGCGCTGCGACTGGCAAGCCTTATGCGAACAAGTACTGCAACGCTTCGATCGGGAGATCCCGAGGTTTTACCGGGCCGAAGACAAGCTCCGCCAGGGCATACTCGCCACCGCCCGTAACGGCGAACCGCAATTTTACCCCCTGCTGGGGCTGGCCATCGGGGTGGTGGCACCGGATGCTCAATACTGCCACTCCCATCACGACGTCGCGGCGCTGGCCAGTGACGCCAAGCATCAGGCCAAGCAGCACCCGCACAGCCATTGTCTGCTCAGCAGCCGACGCACACCGGCCTGAAATCACCGCAAAACCGCCGTTTCCTCTCGTTGACACCCAAAATCAAGCGGTTGTTTTTTATACAAAAACAGCCGTTTTTTGCCTACTCCGTCGCGTCCTCCACACATTTCAGAAACTTTTACTGCTCATTAACAAAACATTTTTTTCTTTGTGCTAATACTCTAAGGGTGCATGCGTTTTTATGCCTTTTGGTAATCAAAGCTATCAGCCCGACAAGACACAAGAGGAAGTGACATATGACAGGCAAAGGAAGAACGGCTTTTCTGGTGGCGGCAACCCTGACCGCAGGACTGTCTCAGGCCCAGGCGGCCACCCTGGATTCGGTCAAGGAACGGGGTGTGCTCAAATGCGGGGTCAACAGCGGCCTGGCCGGTTTTTCTATCCCCGATGACAAAGGGGCATGGAAAGGTCTGGATGTGGATCTTTGTCGGGGCATTGCCGCCGCCATTTTCAACGATGCCGGCAAGGTGCAATATATTCCGCTCAACGCCAAGGAACGCCTGACGGCCCTGCAGTCCGGCGAAATCGACGTGCTGTCCCGCAACACCACCTGGACCTCGAGCCGGGATACGGAGCTGGGGGTCAACTTCACCGGCGTCAACTACTACGATGGTCAGGGCTTTCTGATCCACAAGCACCTGGGCGTGACCAGTGCCAAGGAGCTGGATGGCGCTGCCATCTGTATTCAGTCCGGCACCACCACCGAACTGAACGTGGCCGATTACTTCCGCAAGCACGGCATCAGCTATACCGCCGTGGTGTTCGACACCTCGGATCAAACGGTACAGGGGCTGGAAGCCGGTCGTTGTGATGTGCTGACCTCGGATTTGTCCCAGCTTTATGCTCTGCGCACCAAGTTGTCCAAGCCGGACGAGGCGGTGGCGCTGCCGGAAGTGATCTCCAAGGAACCCCTGGGCCCCTCGGTGCGCCAGGGTGACGATCAGTGGTTTAACGTGGTCAAGTGGACCCATTTTGCCATGGTCAACGCCGAAGAACTGGGTATCACCAAAGCCAACATAGACAGCATGAAAGGCGGTGATAACCAGGATGTGCGTCGTCTGCTGGGTGAAGACAGCGACTTCGGCAAGGGCATGGGTCTGCCGAAAGACTGGGCGTATCGTATCATCAAGCAGGTAGGCAACTATGGTGAAGTATTCGAGGCCAACGTCGGTCAGGGTTCTCCACTGAAAATCGACCGCGGCCTGAATGCACTGTGGACCGAAGGCGGCCTGCAATACGCTCCTCCGATACGCTAAAACGCCCCATCGCCGGCAGCCACACCTTGCCGGCGATGGTTTTTTGTCAGGTACCTTGTTAGAAAATGGGGCGGCGCCGAGGCGACGCCCACCTTGCTCACCTATTCGAGGATTGGGCTTATGTCCTCACCGGCGAATCATGATGTTAAATTCTGGCGGGATCCGGCCAAACGCGCCCTGCTGTTTCAGGTGATATTGCTCGCCATTGTGGCCGGCTTCATCTGGTTTATTGTCAACAACACCCTTTCCAACCTCAGTACTCGCGGCATTACTACCGGCTTCGGCTTTCTCGATGATCCGGCCGGCTTTGCCATCGCCCAGTCGCTTATCCCCTACAGTGAAGTCGACAGCTACGGCCGTACCTTCGTGGTGGGTCTGCTCAACACGCTGTTGGTGTCTTTTCTCGGCATCATCGGCGCCACCATACTGGGTTTTATCATCGGCGTGGCACGACTATCCCGTAACTGGCTGATCTCCCGCCTGGCTTCCGCCTACGTCGAGCTGTTTCGCAACATACCACTGCTGCTGCAGATGTTTTTCTGGTACTTCGCCGTGCTGCGCACCCTGCCCAGTCCGCGCGACAGCCTGAATATCAGTGACAGCGTCTTTCTCAACGTGCGCGGCCTCTATCTGCCCGAGCCCCTGCCCGGCTCCGGCTTTCACTGGATCTGGGTGGCCCTGCTGCTGGCCATTGTGGCTACCGTCTGGCTGGTTCGCTTTAATCGGCGCCGTCAGGAAGCCACCGGCCGTCGCTTTCCCGCCGGCTGGATCTCGCTTGGGCTGATTATCGGCCTGCCCCTGCTGACCTTCGCGCTGCTTGGTGCTCCGCTGGACTGGGGCTACCCGGAACTGCGCGGCTTCAACTTCCGCGGTGGCATGACCATCATTCCCGAGTTTCTGGCATTGTGGCTGTCGCTGACCATTTATACCGCCGCCTTTATCGCCGAAATTGTTCGCTCCGGTATTCAGGCGGTGTCGCACGGCCAGACCGAAGCGGCCCACGCCCTCGGCATCAAGGACAGCCTGACCCTGCGTCTGGTGGTTATTCCGCAGGCGATGCGGGTGATTATTCCTCCGCTGACCAGCCAGTATCTCAACCTGACCAAGAACTCCTCGCTGGCCACCGCCATCGGCTATCCGGATCTGGTCTCGGTGTTTGCCGGCACCACGCTCAACCAGACCGGACAGGCCATCGAGGTGATCGCCATAACCATGCTGGTGTACCTGACCATCAGTCTGACGGTGTCCTTCTTCATGAACTGGTTCAACAGCCGCATGGCGCTGGTGGAGAGATAATATGTTCAAAGATACCCTCACGCCACAACGTGCAGCCCCGCTGGCCAGTACCGGGATTATCGGCTGGCTGCGAACCCGGCTGTTTTCAGGCCCCATCAACAGTATGTTCACCCTGGTCGGGCTTTATGGGCTATATCTGCTGTTGGTGCCCATTATCGACTGGGCCTTTATTCGGGCAGACTGGGTGGGCAGCAGCCGGGACGCCTGCATCAGCGGCGGTGCCTGCTGGGTGTTTATCGCTAACCGGCTGCAACAGTTCACCTATGGTTTTTATCCCTCGAGTGAAATCTGGCGTATCAACCTGACCTTTGTGCTGTTTGTGCTGCAGCTGTTGTGGCTGGCTCTGCCCCGCATGCCCGCCAAAATGTGGCTGGCGCCGTTTATGGTGCTGGTGTTTCCCTTTATCGCCTTCGTGCTGCTTTATGGTGGCTGGTTCGGGCTGACGGTGGTGCCCACCCATCAGTGGGGCGGGCTGACGCTGACGCTGATCCTCGCCATTGTCGGCATTATCGCCGCCCTGCCCATCGGCACCCTGCTGGCTCTGGGCCGTCGATCGCAGATGCCGATAGTACGCAGCCTGTCGGTAGTATTCATCGAGTTCTGGCGCGGGGTACCGCTGATCACCGTGCTGTTCATGTCCTCGGTGATGCTGCCCTTGTTCGTACCCGAAGAACTCACCCTCGACAAACTGGTCAGGGCCATGATCGGCATCATCTTCTTTCAGTCCGCCTACATGGCGGAGGTGGTGCGCGGTGGCCTGCAGGCCATCCCCAAAGGCCAGAGCGAGGCGGCCTCGGCACTGGGTCTGAACTACGGCAAGACCATGCTGCTGATCGTGCTGCCCCAGGCGCTCAAGCTGATGATACCGGGTATCGTTAACACCTTTATCGCCCTGTTCAAGGACACCAGTCTGGTGCTGATCATCGGTCTGTTCGACCTGCTGGCCATAGTACAGGCCGGTCTGGCCGATCCTAACTGGCTGGGTTATGCCACCGAAGGTTATGTGTTTGCGGCGCTGGTGTTCTGGGTATTCTGTTATGGCATGTCCAAATACAGCCAGTACTTGGAGCGCAAGCTGCACACCGGCCACAAGAAACGCTAGTTATTGGAGTGGAAGAATGGAAACACAAAACAAGGAAGCCATGGTCACCCTGCGCGGCGTCAACAAGTGGTACGGCGACTTTCATGTGCTGCGCGATATCGATCTGACCGTCACCAAGGGTGAGCGTATTGTTATTTGCGGCCCTTCCGGCTCCGGCAAGTCGACCCTGATCCGCTGCATCAACCGGCTGGAAGAGCATCAGCAGGGTGACATCATAGTGCGGGATACCCCGCTCACCAATGACGTCAAACATATCGAAACCATCCGTCGGGAAGTGGGCATGGTGTTTCAGCACTTCAACCTGTTTCCCCATCTGACGGTGCTGGAAAACTGTACCCTGGCACAAATTTGGGTGCGCAAGACCCCAAAAAAGGAAGCCGAAGACATCGCCATGAAACTGCTGACCCGGGTCAAAATTCAGGAACAGGCCAAGAAGTACCCGGGGCAGCTGTCCGGTGGCCAGCAGCAACGGGTGGCCATTGCCCGCAGCCTGTGCATGAATCCGGAGATCATGCTGTTTGACGAGCCTACCTCGGCGCTGGATCCGGAGATGATCAAGGAAGTGCTGGACGTGATGATCGAGCTGGCGGAAGAAGGCATGACCATGATGTGCGTGACCCACGA
>JAAEZO010000184.1 GCA_018222825.1 Gammaproteobacteria bacterium | reverse complement strand
GCCCGCTGGCCAGCGCCGTGCCCAGCATGATTCCCAGCAGGCTTTTCTGAAAACGTTTGCCAAGAGGTTGTATTTTGCTATCCATTGCTTTCTCCTTTGAACGTGTAGTGACGGTGCTGCGTGATGTTATTATGTATTTATAATTATATATACATTCTGATAACAATAACTGCAATCCCACCAACCACACGCCCATTCAGCAAGGAACGGCACAAGAAACACTCAAGCTGTTATTTTAAAAGGGAATATTTAAAACTCCCGCCATATTTCCGCGAACAGGAAAAGTAAAATAATTGTAAAGTATGATGTAGATCACTCTTCGACCAGCGGCCGGGAACTCGTCGTATAAAAAGGAAAGCACTGAAAACGCGGAAGGTGTGAACAGCTAGGGGAAGGGAGCGAGAGGATATTCCGCCATGGCGGCGGGCCGATGGCTGTGTGCCAGCACATCGGCCCGGTTTTACACACCAAGCGGAATTTTGCCCCACCGAAGCGGGGCCTGAAAAGCGGGGCCGGAAAAAGAGCTTAACCTTCCAGCTCGGCAATACGCGCCTGCAAGCGGGCGACTTCTTCTTCCAGCTCGGAGATCCGCGTCTGCAACTGCTGCTCCCGCTGGGTGCCGCCAGAAGGAGCAGCCGTGGCCTCCTGCGGGTAATCCGCATCGCCAAACAGATGACCGTAGCGCGAGTCGCGCTTGCCGGGCTGGCGCGGCAGCTTGACCACGAAGGGCCCTTTTTCGATCAGGCTTTGCAGACAATCGTCCACCTGCGACACATCCTTGAACTGATGCAGGCGCGGGGTGCGACTGCGCAGCTCGCCCGGCGTCTGGGGCCCGCGCAGCAGTAGTTCACAGATGATGGCCAGCTCGCCGGGACTGAAGTTCAAATCCCCAAACTCGGTATTACAGAAGCGGTGCTGATATTTGGCGGCGCGCGCATTGAAGCCGGCGGTGTTGTTGACCAGCCGCCGGGCAATCAGGGTATTGAGTACCGACTGTACCTCTTCTTCATTGAGGCTCAGCACCGGATCCCGGTTGCTTTTCTGGTTGCAGGCGTTGACCAGTGAATTCAGGGTCAGGGGATACACTTCGGGTGTGGATACCTGTTTTTCGATCAGACAGCCGATAACCCGTTGTTCCAGAAGCGAAAGCTGTTCCATATACAGACTCCTTTGTTTTGCTTTCCAGCCTACCGGACAAACCCCGAAACACCAACGACTACCGAGACTCAGGCCGCGATGGGTTGCACGACCAGCGGCGGCAAACCGTAGGCGGCCCGGGCCCGGTTGCAGGCGCCTTCTGCATCAAAGGCCTCAAACTGCCGACAGGGACTGGGCCGGTTGGGGTAGATGGCGCAGGAGACACAGCCGCCAACCTCCCCTTCCAGCGCAATACAACGAGGCTCGGGCCGGTTGGTGCCCTGCATCGCCATTCGGCTGGGACTCACCGGCTCGGTCAGGGACTCGGGCACCATAAAATCACTGTGGATCTCGCCCCAGTAAAAAGAAACACGAAAAAACGCGCAGCAGGCGCCGCAGGTCAAACAGGGATTGCCACTACTCACAATGCCTTACTCCAGGTAAAACCAACAACAGTGACGAACAAACAGGAAATGTGGGTGACGGAGCAGGCTCCGCGGATCTGGGAATGCAGGAAAGGATGGGCGTGTCAGACGAGTGTCTTTACACGGCTGGTCGATGTGTTCTCCTCGGCAGAATTCAGTAAGCAGGCCGGCGTTATAGCGGAATAACCGGCAGCGAAAAACGGCCCATATAGATAAATCGGAACCGGTTGCTAATCAAGCACAAGATGGCGCTTGCGAGAAAAAGAATGGCACCGCAGACCGGCGGCGACCTATATCCACTGAAGCAGCATGGATAAATGGCACAAACTGTGCACCAGCGCATAATATTACAAAAAATTAACCTAATCAGTACATTGTACTGCCCTACCAGACTAAAGTAGCGACCGCTTCAGACAAGATCATCACTAAGGGACCTAGTTGTATGAAAATCGCCCACAAGGTCGGCTTTGCCGCCGCCGCCGTGCTGTTGCTGACCGTCAGCATACTGTCATGGATGCAGCTTTCGCAGGTGCGTGACGCCCTGCGCAGCCAGACCGCCGCCGCCATCACCGAAACCAGCTCCACCCTGGCCAGCCAGATAGAAAGCTGGCTCAACGCCAAACTCAAGCTCATCGACATGATGGCGCAGAATATCGACCGCCAGTTCAGCCCCGGGCAGGTACAGCAGGTGTTCGACACCCCGCTGTTAAAGGATGAATTTCTGCTGGTATTCGGTGGCCTGGAAAGCCAGAACGGCCGCCGCATCACCAACGATCCCAGCTGGAACCCCACCGGTTGGGATGCGCGCCAGCGTCCCTGGTATTCGGTGGCCATGCAGGCCGAACGCGCGGTGCTGACCGAACCCTATGCCGATGCCGACACCGGCGATATTCTGATCTCGGCGGTGTCCAAAATCAGCGCCAACGGCCAGCCCCTCGGTGCCTTTGGCGGCGATCTCAGCCTGCAGTCGGTGGCCGACGCCATCAACGTCATCGACTTCAACGGTGCCGGCTATGCCTTTCTGGTGGCCGACAACGGCAACATCATTTCTCATCCCGATGCGGCGCTGAACGGCCAGTCACTCGAGGCACTGTTTGAAGGCCAGCGCCCGACCTTCACCCACTCGATCACCAACTATTCACTGAACGGCCAGCCGCACTGGGTGTCCTTTACCCCGCTGACCAACTTGCAGGGCGCCAGCTGGTATATCGGCGTGGTGCTGGATGAAGCCATGGTGATGGCCAAGGCCGACAGCCTGCAATGGCAGGCGCTGCTGGTTTCGGTACTGGGCGTGCTGATAAGCCTGGTACTGCTGATCCTGCTGATGACCAACCTGCTCAAGCCGCTGAATGGTCTGCACCAGTCGCTGAAAGACATCAACGGCGGTCAGGGCGACCTGACCAAACGGCTGCCCATTAAGCACCGCGATGACTTTGGTCTGGTGGCCGGTGAATTCAACGGTTTTCTGGCGCATTTACAGAGATTGATCGCCGACGTGATGGACAGCTCGCACAAGCTGAAAACCAGCATCAACGATACCTCGGGCCAGTCGGAGCAGGCCGAAAACCAGCTACAGGTGCAACTGCAGGAGCTGGATCAACTGGCCACCGCCATGCATGAAATGGCTGCCACCGCCACCGAAGTGGCCCAGCATGCCCAGCACGCGGCCGAGGCCGCCAACGCCGCCAATCAGGAAACCGAGCAGGGCGCGCTGGTGGTGTCTCGTTCGACTCTGGCGATAGATCGGCTGGCCGCCGACATGGAAGACACCATGGCCTCGGTGAACGAGCTGGCTCAACTGAGCCATAACATCGAGTCCATTCTGTCGGTGATCTCCGGCATTGCCGAGCAGACCAACCTGCTGGCACTGAATGCCGCCATTGAAGCGGCACGGGCCGGCGAGTCGGGCCGCGGCTTTGCGGTGGTGGCGGATGAAGTGCGCTCGCTCGCGTCCCGCACGCAGCAGTCCACCCAGGAAATCGGCAGCATGATCGAGCAACTGCAGGCCGGGGTGCGGCTGGCGGAAAACAAGATGAAGCAGAGCCAGACGCTGGCGGCACAGACCTCGGTGGATGCCGCCGAGGCCAACGAGGTACTGGCCCGCATTCGCGATGCCATCAGTCGCATCAACGACATGAACCTGCAAATCGCCACCGCGGCGGAAGAACAAAGCGCCACCAGCGAAGAGATCAACCAGAACACCACCAATATCCGCGACATCAGCCAGCACGTGGCCAACGGTGCCGTGGCCCAGGTCAAACAGTGCCAGGGCATGCTGGAACAGATGCAAAAGCAGAACACGCTGCTGGGCGAGTTCAAGGTCTGAGCCCACTCCATCATCCGTTTACTATCAAGGGCGCCTGCGGGCGCCTTTTTCTTTCCTCGGCAAAAACGGCATACTGATCCCAATCGCAATAATCGAGGAGCATCAAATGTTAATGGAGTCTGGTAAAGCGGCGCTGATGGTGGTGGATGTGCAGGAAAAACTGCTGCCGGCCATCGATAACAGCGAACGCCTCGGCGCCCGTATCGAATGGCTGATCTCGGCCTGTCACACCCTGAATACGCCGATACTGTTTACCGAGCAGTATCCGCGCGGCCTGGGCCACACCCTGCCCGCGCTCACCGCGCTGGTGGAGCAGCCCGAGGTGGTGGAGAAAATGCACTTTTCGGTGGTGGCCGCCAACTGCCGGCCCGCGCACTGGCAGCAGTATCAGCAGGTGATTGTGTGCGGCATGGAAACCCATGTCTGCGTGCTGCAAACGGTGCTGGAACTGCTGAAGGAAGGCAAGGAAGTGTTTGTGGTGGCCGACGCCGTGGGCAGCCGCACCGAAGAAAACCGCCAACTGGGGCTGGAACGCATGCGCGATGCCGGCGCCCAGATCGTCAGCCGGGAAATGGTCATTTTCGAGCTGATGCACCAGGCCGGCACCGAGGCGTTCAAAACCGTCAGCAAACAGTTTCTACGCGGCGAGCAGCCGTAAAAAAAAACGGGGAGCAAGCCAGCTCCCCGTTTCAATCAGCCGAATAACATCGAGGCTTACTTCTTGTTGTTATCCC
>JAAEZO010000183.1 GCA_018222825.1 Gammaproteobacteria bacterium | reverse complement strand
CCTATTCCGCCAGCCGTGGACTCTGGTTCTCGCACATGGGCTGGATGCTGCGTCACTACCACACTCCCGACGACAGCAATATTCCCGACCTCAAGCGCAATCGCATCCTGCAGTTTCAGCACCGGCATTATCTGGCGCTGACCCTGATGATGAATATCGGCTTACCCTTGCTGCTGGGATTCTGGCACGGCGATATCTGGGGCATGCTGCTGATGGCCGGTGTGTTGCGCCTGTTCCTCGGCCACCATGTCACCTTTTTCATCAATTCCCTAGCCCACTACTGGGGCCGCCAACCCTACACCAGCAAGAACTCGGCCCGCGACAACGACCTGCTGGCGGTGCTGACTTTCGGCGAGGGTTACCATAACTTTCACCACCTGTTCGAGTTCGACTATCGCAACGGCATTCGCTGGTGGCATTACGACCCCACCAAGTGGTTGATCCGCACCATGAGCTGGCTGGGTCTGGCGTCCCGGCTGCGCACCTGCCCGCCGGAACGCATCGAACAGGCGCAACTGGAACGTCGGCTGGAAGTGGCCCGCCAGAAGATACTGCGCCGGCAACAAAATGCCGATACCGAGCAGTGGCTGGCCCTGCTGCACAGCGAATACGAACGCTTGTTGCACCAGCTCAAGAGCTACTATCAGGTGCGCAAGAGCCTGCTGGAACTGAACAAAAAGACCGTCCGCTGCAAATACGAAGAGCTGCGCCTCAGACTGAGTTGCGACGAGCTGAAAGCCGCCTTCACCACCCAGCGGCGCAACTGGCTCAAACTCACAACCCAGTTTGCCTGACGGCACCGGCTGTACCACGCAACAGCTTGCATCACTCCACAAGGCGGGACATCCCGCCTTATTTTTTGCTGATAACCAGAGCAAGATCCCCCTTATCCCCTACTCTTGTCACTTCTCTTTGACAAAAACTCTGCAAAACACCATAGTCTTCGCCATTTTAATTCGACAGCAAATGTACGTTTAACTTTACAGTCAGCAGGAGCAGCAAGACGTGGAAAAAAGGGCGCAGTTCAGCAGCAAGCTGGGATTCGTGATGGCAGCCGCCGGTTCGGCCATCGGCGTGGGTAATATCTGGGGCTTTCCCACTCAGGCGGCGAGTAACGGCGGCGGCGCCTTTCTGCTGGTCTATCTGCTGTTTATCTTCCTGCTCGGCTACCCCATGCTGGTGGCGGAAATCACCATTGGCCGTCACGGCCAGGCCACGCCATTCCGGGCCCTGCAAACCCTGACCCGCAATCCTCTGGGCAAGGCCATCGCCGGGTTGGTGGGACTGGCGGCGGTGATTACCGTCAGCCTGATTTTCACCTTTTACGCCATCGTCTCCGGCTGGTTTGTCGCCTATGCCCTGGAGCCATTGGCCAGTCTGGCGGGCGCCAATGATGCCGCCGGCTGGCTGACCGGTTTTTCCACCTCCCGTAACCTGGTGTTCACCCTGTTGTTTGCCCTGCTGAGCCTCTATGTGGTCAGCCGGGGGCTGGAACAGGGCATCGAGAAATGGTCGAGCCGGCTGATGCCGCTGTTGCTGGTCATGCTGGTATTGCTGACCGGTTACATGCTGCTGCAGCCGGGTGCCGGTGAAGGTCTCAAGGCCTACCTGGTACCGGACTTTTCACGGGTATTGAACGGTCAGGTACTGATCGGCGCCCTGGGACAGAGCTTTTTCTCGCTGTCGCTGGGCGCGGCGGTGATGATGCTGTATGGCTCCTACCTCAGCCGCCAGGCCAGCATTCCGGCCCTGGCCGCCCAGGTGACCCTGCTGGACACCGGCGTGGCCTTTCTGGCCGGCCTGCTGATCCTGCCCGCCATGTATGTGGCCCAGCACAACGGCGTGCCCATTTTTGCCGAAGACGGCAGCCTGCTCAGCTCGGATACCCTGGTGTTCTCGGTGCTGCCCGCACTGTTCGACACCATGGGTCAGGCCCAGTACCCGGTGGCCTTCGCCTTCTTCCTGCTGATGATAGTGGCGGCGCTGACCTCCGCCATCTCCATGCTGGAGGCACCGGTGTCGCTGGCGATGGAGTCCACCGGCCTGTCGCGCATCAAGGCCACCTGGCTGATGACAGCCCTGTGCACCCTGGTAAGCGTGATTATCGTATTGAACTTCGGCGCCCTGTTCGGGCTGGTGATCACCCTAACCACCCAGTATGCCCAGCCATTGGTCAGCCTGTGCATCACCCTGTATGCCGGCTGGATCTGGCAGCGTAACAAGGTGCTGGCCGAGCTGAAGTCGGGCTGCCCCGAACTGGAGCAAGGCCTGTTCTGGAAGATCTGGCCCTGGTACGTGCGCTTCGTGTGCCCGGTACTGGTGCTGGTAGTGATTGTTCAGTCAATAGCCGGCTGATCCAACACCTTGAGCAGCACGAAGCAGCAGCGGGGATTGCTGGAGCCGACCATCAAAGGCCAGGGATGGTATTTGCCGAGCGTCCCAAGGAGGGGCTTGAAACGTGTCGGCGCAGGTAACTCCGCTGATGCTGCGTAATCTAGACCGGCTTGTCAGCCAACGATCAAAAAGGGCCGCAGTGCGGCCCTTTTTTATGGATTAACGAGTAACTTCGGGTTAACGAATAACTTCGTCGTCCGGAGCGCTCAGGCCGCCCGCCACCCTGGTACCGGGCTCTTCCCCTGCCAGCGCCAGCAAAAAGGCGTATTCCCGCGCCAGCTCATGATAAGCCTCGAAACGGCCGGACTTGCCGCCGTGGCCGGTGTCCATGTCGCAATGCAGCAGCAGCAGGTTATCGTCGGTCTTCATCTCGCGCAGCTTGGCCACCCACTTGGCCGGCTCCCAGTACTGCACCTGAGAATCGTGCAGACCGGTGGTCACCAGCATATGCGGATAAGGCTGTACCTGCACCTGATCGTAGGGGCTGTAGGACTTCATGTAGTGGTAATACTCGGGATCCGCCGGGTTGCCCCACTCGTCGTATTCGCCGGTGGTCAGCGGAATCGAATCATCCAGCATGGTGGTTACCACATCCACGAACGGCACCGCCGCCACCACGCCCTTGAACAGCTCCGGCGCCATGTTGATAACCGAAGCTACCAGCAATCCACCCGCGCTGCCGCCGGATGCAAACACCCGCTCCCTGTCGCCATAACCCTGCTCTACCAGCTCGCGGGTCACATCGATAAAGTCGTGAAAGGTGTTTTCCTTGCGGAGCAAACGGCCCTGATCATACCAGTCCCGTCCCAGTTCCTCGCCGCCGCGCACATGGGCGATGGCATAGACGAAGCCGCGATCGAGCAGGCTCAGGCGCGAGCTGCTGAAGTCAGGATCCATGCTGGCACCATAAGAACCATAGGCGTAGACCAGCAGCGGATTACTGCCGTCACCCTGAAACTTGTCGGCCCGATAGACCAGCGATACCGGTACCTTGGCGCCGTCCCGTGCGGTGACCCACAGCCGTTCGCTACGGTAGTCATCGGCATTGAACTGCTCGCCCACATATTGCTGCTTGAGCTCGCGTCGTTCCTGGGTATCCATGTTTACTTCATAGATGGTTGACGGCCGGGTCATGGAGGAATAACCGTAGCGCAACCAGGGAGTATCGTCTTCGGCGTTCACCCCCATCCAGGTGACATAGGCGGGATCATCGAAACGAATCTCGTGCTCGCGGCCATTCTTGCGGTGGATCTGACGCAAATGCACCAGGCCCTCGCTGCGCTCTTCCAGCACCAGCCAGTCACGAAACAGGGAAAAACCTTCCAGCAGCACATCGTCCCGGGGCGGGATCAGCGGCTGCCATTGCTCTGCGGTGCCGTTTTCCGCCAGATAGAGACCGAAGTTGGCGCCATCCTTGTTGGAGCGCACATAGAACTGGCCCTGATAGTGCTCAACGTCGTATTCGTGACCACGTTTACGGGGCAGAAACACCTGCGCCGGAGCGGTGGGATCGTTGGCCGACACCAGGCTGATTTCGCTGGACACCGTGTTCCATGAACCGATGACGATATAGTCTTCGGAACGACTCTTGTAGATGCTGGTGTAAAAGCTCGCATCCTGCTCTTCATGTACCAGCACGTCTTCACTCTGGGGCGTTCCCAGGGTGTGGCGGTAAACCTGATAGGGCAGCAGGGTATTTTCATCCTGTTTGACATAGAACAGGGTCTTGCCGTCGTTGGTCCATTCCAGATTGCCGGAGGTGTTTTCCAGCACTTCATCATACAGCTCGCCACTTTGCAGCGACTTGAAACGAATCTGATACTGACGGCGGGACACAAAGTCTTCGGCAAAGGCCAGGGTCTGCTGATCGGGGCTGACCGCCACCTGGCCCAGACCGTAGTAGGCCTGATCTTTGGCACGTTCGTTGCCGTCCAGCAGCAGTTCTATCTGCTCGGGCCGACCTTCGGGATGGCGTTCGATAATGCCGTATTCCAGACCCTTCTGATACCGGGTCTGGTAGCGATAACCATTTTTCAGATAGGGAACCGAGCTGTCGTCCTGACGGATGCGGGCAATCATCTCCTGATACAGATCGTCCTGCAGCGAATTCAGCGGAGTAAGCACCTGCTCACTGTACTGGTTTTCCTGCTCCAGATAGGAGAGTACCTGCGGATCATCACGTTCGTCGTCTCGCATCCAGTGATAGTTGTCGATCCGGATGTCGTCGTGATTGTTCA
>JAAEZO010000182.1 GCA_018222825.1 Gammaproteobacteria bacterium | reverse complement strand
TGCCTTCGTTCCGTCTGGGCTGGATGCTGGTACCGGACTGGCTGCGCCAGAAGGTAACCATCGCCAAGCAAGCTGCGGATCTGCATACCAACGGTTTCGTACAGCAGGTACTGCATGCGTATCTGCAGGAAAACAACCTGGATGACCATATCGACCGTATTCGTACCGTGTATGGCCGCCAGAAAATCGCCATGGAGCAGGCGTTGCTGAAGCATTGCCCGGGCATCGATTTTACCCGCCCCGAAGGCGGCATGTTCCTGTGGCTGAAGTTACCGCCGCATATCGACGCCATGGCGTTGTTCAACCTGGCGATCAAGGAAAACGTGGCCTTCGTACCTGGTCAGCCTTTTTATGTGCGTCCGGATATTCTGAATACTGCACGGCTGAGCTACGCCGGTGCCGACGAAGCCACTATCGAAGAAGGTATCAGCCGCCTGGGACGAGTTATCCGCCAGGTGCTGTAAAAACAGCAGTAAGAGCAGCCATAAAAAGCACCTTTCAAGGGTGCTTTTTTCTTGGCTGGAGCCGCCCTTTGCGAGAGCAGCTTCTCAATAAAGCGGAGTTTGTAATACAGTCTGGGCTATAGACGGCTTGTTACTTACCGCTTGCTGCTTTGTTTTTACGCTTGCACCTTGGGCCGAACTTTGGATAATTCGCCTTCCCAAGCCCGCCGGAGAACCAAGATGACAGACGAACACCAGCTCGACCAGGCCGATCAAACCGAAAATGATCTGCGCAAGCGCAAGATCCGCAGCTTTGTGCGTCGTGAAGGCCGCCTGACCAAGGGTCAGGAAAAAGCCATGGCCGAGCAATGGCCGGTAATGGGCATCGAGTACAGCGCCGAGCAGCTCGATCTGGATGCGGTCTTTGGCCGAGCCGCTCCCCGCGTGCTGGAAATCGGTTTTGGCATGGGGGCTTCGCTGGTGGAAATGGCCCGTGTTGCTCCGGAGCTGGACTACATTGGTATCGAGGTACATACCCCGGGCGTGGGCGCCTGCCTGATGGGTGCGGCCGAAGCCGGGCTGACCAACCTGCGGGTGATGTGCCACGACGCGGTGGAAGTGTTCGAACATATGCTGCCCGAGCAGAGCCTGGATCGAGTGCAGCTGTTCTTTCCCGACCCCTGGCACAAGACTCGCCATCACAAGCGTCGCATCGTACAGCCGGCCTTCGTGGAAATGTTGCGCAGCAAGCTGAAAATCGGTGGTGAATTCCATATGGCTACCGACTGGGAAAATTACGCCGAGCATATGCTGGAAGTGATGAATGCCGCCCCCGGCTATACCAACGCCACCACGGAAGGCGACTACATGCCCAGACCCGATTATCGTCCGCTGACCAAGTTTGAACAGCGCGGCCATCGTTTGGGCCATGGCGTTTGGGATCTGATCTTTACCCGCACGGCCTAAAACAGGGACTGGGGATTAACAGCCGGTAGTACGGTTTTTAATCCCCAACCTTCTCTCTTCTCCCCTCAGTTTTCATTCCTTAGGCGCCAAATCCAGATATTTCCGATGCAGTCTGGCCACCTCGGCCCTGATATGGTCAAGATCGGTGCCGTTGTTATCCAGCACGTCGTCGGCGGCAGCCAGACGTTGTTCCCGGCTGGCCTGGGCGGCCATGATGGCGCGAATTTGCGTTTCATTGCTGTTGTCCCGTTTTACCGTGCGCTCAAGCTGAGTCTCGGGGTTGACGTCCACCACCAGCACTCGCTGGCATAGACTGGTCAGCTTTTTTTCCACCAACAGCGGCACCACCAGCAGGCAATAAGCAGAGCGTGCGGCGGCGCAGGCCGAGATCATGCGCTCGCGGATCAGCGGATGCAGCAGGGCGTTGAGCCAGTCTTTATCCGCCGGATTAGCGAACACCCGTTGGCGCAGTTCTCGCCGGTCGAGGCTGCCGTCTTTTGCTATTATTTCGGGCCCGAAACGGGCGGCAATGGCGGCCAGCGCCGGCTCGCCCGGAGCGACCACCTCGCGGGCGATGATGTCCGCATCCACGATATCTACTCCCAGCTCGGCAAAGAAGTCGGCAACGGTGCTCTTGCCGCTGCCGATACCGCCGGTCAACCCCACGATATAGGTCATAGCGCTATACCCCAGTACAACTGCGTTAATTGTGTTCCCCACAGCAGGTAGGCCCAGCCGGCCAATGCCAGCGCCGGGCCAAAGGGTAATACCCGGTCTTCACCCAGTCGCTTGCTCGCCATCAGGGCCAGCCCCAGCACAGAGCCCACCAGAGACGCCAGCAACAGCACAGGCAGTAGTGCCTGCCAGCCAAACCAGGCACCGATGGCGGCCAGCAGCTTGAAGTCTCCGTAGCCCATGCCTTCCTTGCCGGTGGCCAGCTTGAACAGCCAGAACAGACTCCACAGTATGCCGTAGCCGATGGCGGCACCCAGCACGGCAGAGGGCAAGGACACGAACAGCTCGTTGATGTTCAGCAGCAGCCCCAGCCACAGCAGTGGCAGGGTCAGGTTGTCGGGCAGCAGCAGATGATCGATGTCGATCAGCGTCATGCACAGCAACATCCAGCTGAACAGCAGTGCGGCCAGCAACTGCGGGCTGGCGCCAAAACGCCACAGGGCCAGTGCCGCCAATGCTGCAGCAGCCAGCTCGACCAGCGGATAACGAGTGCTGACGCCGGCCTGGCAATAGCGGCAGCGGCCGCGTAACCAACACCAGCTGAGCAGGGGAATATTGTCGAGCGCGCTCAGCTGATGCTGGCAATGGGGGCAGCGGGAGCGGGGAGTGCACAGGTTGAAGGGCGGTAATTCGGCCGGCGGCTGGCCGTTAAGCTCGGCGCATTCCTGCTGCCAGTCTCGTTGCAGCATCAGCGGCAGCCGGTGGATTACCACATTCAGAAAGCTGCCCACCAGCAGGCCGAGCAGGGTAACAACAAGATAGAGTGCGGACGAGTCCGAGGTTAGCCAGTGGTTCAGCGCAGCCATGCGGGTTCCTTGTGATGCGGGGATGGGTTCAAGTCATCGGTATGAAAGAAGACCAATATTCGAGCGTTAACGAACCACATTGCCCAGGTCAAAGATGGGAAGATACATGGCAATGACCAGGCCGCCAACCAGAATACCCAGCACCACCATGATCAGCGGCTCAATCAGGCTGGTGAGGCCGTCGACCGCATCATCCACCTCTCGTTCGTAAATCACGGCCACCTTGTTCATCATGTCGTCGATGGCACCCGACTCTTCACCAATCATCACCATCTGTACCACCATGTCCGGAAACAGCTGGGTAGAACGCAGCGCCATGTTCATCTGCATGCCGGCCATTACCTCGGCACGAACCTGCATTACCGCCTTGCGATAGACCACGTTGCCGCTGGCGCCGGCGGAGGATACCAGCCCTTCTACCAGCGGAATACCGGCAGAAAAGCTGGTGGCCAGGGTGCGGGAAAAACGGGCCAGCGCGGCCTTGTGCAATATGTCGCCCACCACCGGCAGGCGCAGCACAAAGCGATCGGTGGCATCGCGCACTTTCTGTGAACGACGCCAGGCGCGCACATAGGCAAATACCGCCACCATGCTGGCGGCCAGCATATAGAGCCAGTAGTGCTGCATCCAGCGAGACAGCATGATGACCATCTGGGTAAAAATAGGCAGGATGGCGCCAAAGCCGGCAAAAATCTCTTCAAACTGCGGGATCACGAACAGCAGCAGGATCGAGGTGATGACAATGGCCACCAGTATCACCATGGCCGGGTAGAACAGCGCCTTTTTAATCTTCGACTTCAGCGCCTCGGCCTTTTCCCGGTAAATGGCAATCTGATCGAAGATATGATCCAGGGCGCCGGTCTGTTCGCCGGAGTGCACCAGATCGCAATACAGGTCATCAAACTGGCGAGGGAATTTCTTCAGTGCTTCAGAAAGCGGGGTGCCACCTTCCACATCGGCGGCAATGACTCCGGTCAGTTCGCGAATGCTGCTTTTCTGGGCCGAGCGGGAGATGATCTGCAGGGTTTGCACCAGAGGCACCCCGGCGCCGAGCATGGTGGCTACCTGGCGGGTGATCACCGCTATGTCCATCGGTTTGATGACATTCTTGCGCTGGGAAAGAAAGCTTTCGCGCTTGCGTTTTACCCTGGTGGTACTGACTCCCTGGCGCTGCAGGTCGCGTTTGACCGCCTGCACGCTGACCGCCAGCATAAAGCCGGACACCTTTTGTCCGCGTCGGTTAAGGCCTTCCCACCGGTAGGGCTGTGCGCTGATTTTTTTGGCTGTTGCCATGACCCATCCTTATGCTTTCAGGCCGCTGCTGGCCGCCGACTAGAGGGTGATACGGCTGACTTCCGCCAGGCTGATAATGCCGAGCCGGGCTTTTTCCAGCGCCGCCTGCCGCAGGCTGATCATGCCGGACTCTTCTGCCGCCCGGGCCAGGATCAGGGAGTTGGCGCCGTCCATGATCAGGTTGGCCAGGCTACTGTTCATCGGCAGCACTTCATAGATACCGATGCGACCCTTGTAGCCTTCGGTACAGTGTTTACAGCCGACGGCCTTGTATAGCGTCGGCGGCGAGATCAGTTGGCTGGCGCTGAAACCGAGCTCCGGCAGCTGTTCGGCGGGAATCTGTTCTGGTTGCTTGCACTCGGGGCAGAGTTTGCGCGCCAGTCGCTGGGCCATGATCAGGGTGACCGAAGAGGCAATGTTATAGGCGGGCAGCCCCA
>JAAEZO010000181.1 GCA_018222825.1 Gammaproteobacteria bacterium | reverse complement strand
GCTTGGTGCCGGAGAAATAGGCGTCCAGCACCAGGCCGGTGTTGTCGCGAATATAATCGGTCAGCCCCCGGGCCTTGAGTTGTTCGCACAGGGCCGCGGTGCGCCGGCATTGCCAGACGATGGCGTTGTATATCGGCTTGCCGGTGCTTTTTTCCCATACCACCGTCGTTTCGCGCTGGTTGGTAATGCCGATGGCGGCAATCTGCTGCGGATTGATGCCGGTTTTGGCCAGAACTTCGGTCAGGGTCGAGCGCTGGCTTGACCAGATTTCCATCGGATCGTGTTCCACCCAGCCGGCCTCGGGATAAATCTGCGCAAATTCTCGCTGGGCAATGCCCTGAATGCGGGCGTCTTCATCAAAAATAATGGCGCGAGACGAAGTAGTGCCCTGGTCCAGGGCCACCACATAGCGTTTGGGGTGAGGCATGGGGGCGCTCTCCTTATCGAGTGTTCATGGCAGCAATTGATGGCGCCACCCTTATCGCACCCAGCCGACGCATCGTGTGGGCAGTGTGGGGCGAAAGGGCGCGCGTGCACCGGAGCTGATGGCGCCGGTTTTATCGTTCAGCCAGCTGGCCAGCTCCCGGCCGCAGCCGGTGCCGGACGCCACCGCCGCCTGAGGCTGACATTGCTTGTTGCCGGGCGGGCAGTGCAGCCGCACATGAAAATGGCTGGAGTGACCAAACCAGGGCCGCAGTCTGCCGAGCCAGTCGGCCTCACCATAGGCCTTGCACATGGCATCTTTAATCAGCGGATGCACGAAGATACGGCTGACCCGCTTGTCTTGTGCCGCCAGCGCGATCAACTGGCGTTGCTGGTCGCGAAAATGGCGGCTCAGAATGTAGTTATCATGATCCACCATATCCACCGCCGTGATGTTTTCCAGCCGTTGGGGTGACGGTTGTGCAGGAGGGGAGCGCAGCCAGATGTCCGCATCCAGCCCGGTCTGGTGGCTGCGATGGCCATATTCAAAAGGGCCGCCGCGCTGTTTGGCAATATCGGCGACCAGCATCGGCGGCAATTCCGCCTGTCGGGCCTTGATCCCCAGATTCTGCAGATAATCAATCAGCGGCGGCTGGCCATAGAAGCGCTCGCGGGCGCTTCGGATCACATAAAAGCCGGGCCCGGAGGCAGGCAGGGCCTGGGCATTTAGCTGACAACCGGCGGCATAACCGCCGATGGCCTGGGCCCATGCCAGCGCAGGTAGCCATAACAATAACCCGAACCATCTGATCATTTTCGTGCTCTCCCGAAAGCCCACATGACACCATTATTTATGGTTGCGGTTTTTTTTGCTAGGGTTGTGCCCCTTTTGACCGATGGAATACAAAAATGACAGTGCAGCGCTTACCCTTGCCGCAGGTGCTTGAACAACCGCTGGAGTTTGTACTGAGCCCGCCCGCCGGGCGTTTTTATCTGACTCATGCACTGGTATTGCTGGCCAGCCTCACGGCGGTGGGGCTGTCGTTGTGGGATGCTCAAACCGGCTTTGGTCTGATCCACTGGGTAGGTCTCATCTTCGGTGGTACCGTCTTGCTGCTGAGTCTGTGGCCGGCCAGCTGGAGCCGGCAGCGACTGATCAACCTGGCATTCGACAGCGAGCGTCTGTATCTGGTCAACGGCAGCAGCAAGCAGGTGATATCCTTGCCGCGCGAACGGGTGCGGGCGGTCAACAAAGGCAAGCTGCCCGGTCATGACGGCGCCATCATCGCCTTTACCCTGGATCTTGAGTTGAACGAGCAGGAGCTGGCCCAGGTGCACGACACCCTGGGTACCCAGGCGGAAGAGCGTTTCAAGCTGGATGAAGACCGTTATCGGTTTGGCTTTGTCGGCAACTGGCAAAACCGGCGCCAATTGCTGGCGGCGGTATCGGTGCTGGCGCCTGCCGTTATCATCCCCGCCGCGGTGGCGGACGAGGATGATGAAGACGATGAGTGGGATGACTGAAGCGGGTTATACCCGAAACGCGGCAACCACCTGACGCAGTTCCCGGGCCTGAGCGGCAATGTCGCTGCTGGCGCGGGAGTTGTTACGCACCGCCTGGGCGGCATCTTCGGTGATATCGCGGATCACCACCACATTTTGCCCGACTTCACTGGCGACGCTGCTTTGCTGCTCGATGGCGGCGGCAATCTGGGTCGCCATGTCAGAGATTTCGGTGATCTCCCGAGTGATGTCGTTGAGCACGGTTTCGACCGTCCCCGCCTGCTGACTGCTTTCCCGGCCTTCTTCACTGCTGCTGTTGATCATTTTGACCATGGCGCCGGTATTGGCTTGCAGGGAGGTGATGATGCCGGAAATTTCCTGGGTGGCTTCCTGCGTGCGCCCGGCGAGGGCGCGCACTTCATCGGCCACCACCGCAAAACCGCGACCCTGTTCACCGGCCCGCGCCGCTTCAATGGCCGCATTCAACGCCAGCAGGTTGGTCTGTTCGGCAATCCCCTGAATCACTCCCAGCACACTGCCGATGGTGTCGCTCTGGGTTGACAGCGCTTCCATGCTGCCGACGGTGTTGTCCAGCGTATCGGACAGGCGGCGAATACGGCTGATGGCGCCTTGCACCTGCACTTGGCCCTGTTTGGCCCCGCTGTGGGTAGAGCCGGCCTTGAGTGCGGTGTTTTCGGTGTTATGGGCGATCTCTTCGATGGTGGACACCATTTCGGTGACGGCGGTGGCCACCATCTCGGTTTCTGCCTGTTGGCGTTCGATGTCGGCGCTGGTGCGGGCCGCGTTCTCCGACAGTATCTCGGTGGTGTGATTCATGGTCTCGACCGCCTCGTTGACCTGGCGGATCACCCGTTGAAAGCCGCCGAGCATGGTGTTGAGGACTTGCGCCATTTCGGCGAGTTCGTCGTTACCTTTTTCTCCTACCCGCAGGCTGAGATCGTGGCTCTCGTGAATGTGCTGCACGCCTTGCTGAATGCGGCGGATGGGCAGAAAAATGGAGCGGGCGATCAGCAGGGCAATCACCGAGGTCAACAGCAACATGGTGATAAACATCACCATCGCAAGGGTACCGGCCCGTTCGGCATGCTGGTGGGTCAGTGTCTCAACGTCGCTGACGGTTTTATCCAGCAGGGTTTCGGTGCTCTGAATAGCTTGCCGCATGGTCAGTTGCAGGCCCTGATCGCTGCTGAGACCGAGGCGACGGGCGCCGTCCGCATAACGATGAAAGCGATCCTGATAGGTGCTGGCCAGTGACAGTGTCTGTTCCGGCATGGCCGCCCCGCGCAGCTGTTGCTCCAGGGTGGCAAAGAGGGTGTCGAATTTGTCGAGATAGCGGGGGTCCTGGCGCAGCATGAAGTCCTTTTCGGCCCGGCGCATCTGCAGCATGGTCACCAGTATTGAATCGGCATTATATTCATTCAGCGCCTGTTCAATGTCGTGCACCGCGGCCCGCAGTTCACCGTTGAGGCCGGATTCATGATCGAGCCCCATCAACTGTTGCGCCTGCACCAGTTGTTCGAAATGGTGACCGTATTCGCCGAACCGCTGGCGCAGGGTATCGAGTGCCCGGGTGTCGAAATTGAATTCGGTCAGCAGTTGTTCCAGCTCGTTCAATAGCTGCTGATTCTGGGTCAGTATTTGCTGAAACTCGGCGACGTATTTCATATCCTGCCGGCCGAGAAAGTCCTTTTCTTCCCGGCGCAGGCTCAGCATGCCGGTTTCGAGCGACATGGCCAGTTCGGTGCCATGGTTTAGCGTCTTGATGGTACTAAGGGTCCTGGCGAACAACAGGAAGAGGGCGGCCATGGCCAGTATGACCAGCAGGGTATTGAGCCCCAGCTTATGTTTGATTTTCATTAATGCTCTCGGTGATTATCTTTAAACAGGTACAACGACAGGCCCGAGCATGATCTTCAGGCCGTACAGAAACAGTGGCTTGCTGGCGAGTGATGCTAGCGGTCAGCGCAGATAGGGATTGTGCTGCCGCTCATGGCCGAAGGTACTTTCCGGGCCGTGGCCGGGCACGAAGGTGATATCGTCGCCCAATGGCAGCAGAGTCGTGAGAATGGCGTTGATCAGGGTGGCATGATCGCCACGGGGAAAGTCGCTGCGACCCACGCCGCCGTTGAACAGCACGTCGCCAACAAAGGCCAGCCGCTGTGCCTCATGCACCAGCACCACGTGGCCCGGAGTGTGGCCGGGGCAGTGATAGACCTCCAGTTGCTCGTTACCCACGCTGACGGTATCGCCCTGGTCGAGCCAGCGGTCGGGAGTGAAGCCGGTAACGGGGTCAAAGCCGAACATCTGCACCTGTTGTGCCAGGCCTTCTATCCAGAAGGCATCGTCCTGCCCGGGGCCTATAATCGGCACGCCGGTGTTGGCGACCAGCTCGCCGGTGGCGCCCACATGATCCAGATGGCCGTGGGTCAGCAGAATGGACTCCAGTTCCAGACCGCGCTCGGCAATGGCGGCCAGCAGCCGCTCGGTTTCACCACCCGGATCGATCAGGGCGGCCTTGTTGGTGGCGCTGCACCAGACCAGGCTGCAGTTCTGGGCGAAGGGGGTGACCGGCAGGGTGATTCGGTTGAGCATTTATTTCTACATCCTTTAACATAATATTCCGGCAGGCGCACTGCCTTGTGCTTGTTTGACTCGAGTGTTCGTTATGGCATCAGCCGGTGGTGCCGACCTGAGCTTCGGGCCGCCTGGCCAGCCATTCGGCCAGCTCGTCGGCTTCGCCCCGCTTGATGATACGGTCTTC
>JAAEZO010000180.1 GCA_018222825.1 Gammaproteobacteria bacterium | reverse complement strand
TGCTGAGGCGGTTGATTGCTGCTCAGGTTCAGGCTGGCCATGCTTTTATGATCCGGGGTAAAGGGCAGTTGAAACTCCGGCTCTATCTTCAATGACCAGTTGAAGGAGTAGGCGTCACCGACCGACTTGCGGTAATCCCGAATCAGCTGCATGGCGTTTTTGACGCGTCGCGCCACTTCGGCCGGATCATCGATGATGATCTGGTACAGCGACTGGGCATCGGGACCCAGGGTATTGCCGATAAACTCGTCGACGCTGCGAAAGTAGTCGGCGCTTTCCTCAGGACCGGTCAGGATGATGGGAATAGGCTGGTGCCGATTTTCCGGGTGCATCATGATGCCGAGAATATAGAGAATTTCTTCGGCGGTACCGGCGCCGCCGGGGAAGATAATGATACCGTGGCCCAGGCGCACAAAGGCTTCCAGCCGCTTCTCGATATCCGGCAGTATCACCAGTTCGTTGACGATGGGATTGGGCGGCTCGGCGGCGATGATGGACGGCTCGGTCAGGCCGATATAGCGGCTACCGGTGACTCGTTGCTTGGCGTGGCCGACGGCAGCGCCTTTCATCGGGCCTTCCATGGCGCCGGGGCCACAGCCGGTGCAGATGTTAATTTCGCGCAGCCCCAGCTCGTTGCCGACCTCGCGGGTATACTGATATTCCAGCGCATTGATGGAGTGGCCGCCCCAGCACACCGCCAGGTTGGGCTCGGCACCGGGATTGACGGCCCCAGCGTTGCGCAGTATGGAAAACACCAGGTCGGTCAGATGCAGTGATGAAGTCAGACTCAATTGATTTTCTTGTTGCAATTTGCTGTTGACGTAAATGATGTCACGCAGCACCGAAAACAGGTGTTCCTGAATACCGCGGATAATTTCACCGTCTACAAAAGCATGGTCCGGTGGGTTGAACAGCTCCAGTTTGACCCCGCGCTCCCGGCGGATCACATTGATATCGAAAGATTGGTAACGTTCGAGAATTTCCTTGGAACTGTCGGTTTTGCTGCCGGAATTGAGGACCGCCAGGGCACAGTTGCGAAACAGCTTGTACAGCGCGCCGGAGGCGGACTGTTTGAGGTGATCGACTTCGACTTGCGACAGCAGGTTCATGCTGCCGACCGGATTAATATGGGTGATCATGGGCACTCCCGTGAATATTGTTATAGGTCAATCCATGACTATCTGATCACGCCCGGCGTGCTTGGCACGATACAGGGCCTGATCGGCGCGCTCCAGGGCTGAATCGATGCTGTCGCCCTGTTGAAACAGGGTGGCACCGATGGATGCGGTGATGGTCACGCGCTCTTCTTTAAAACGAAATGGAATGCTTCTGACTTGCTCGCGCAGTTTGTCCAGGGGGGCGTTGAGACGCTCCGGGCCTATGTTGTTCAGCAGAACAATAAACTCTTCGCCTCCGAAACGGGCGACGAAGTCGCTTTCCCGTAATGATTGCTGGATGGTTTTGGCGATCAGGCGCAGGGCCTTGTCTCCCGCGAGATGGCCGTATTTATCGTTGATTTCCTTGAAGTGATCAATATCAATCAGGGCGATGCACAAGGGAGCCTGATAACGAAGCCAACGGCGATATTCAATTTCCAGCCGTGCATCCATACCGGCTCGATTATGGATCTGGGTCAGGCTGTCGATAAACAGCTTGTCATTCTGTGCGCTGAGTTGTTGTTTGAAATGTACCGTTTCATTTTTAAGCGATTGTATCTGCTGGTCCATTTCATTCATGCGTTTCAGCAATGAGCGTTCTCGTTCCTGTAGTCGTTCATGCTGCACCAGAATATGGCTGATGCCGCGCATGCGCAGTTCAATTTCTTCTTTCAGATGTTCGCTATCCTGACTGACCAGATGCTCGCCAATGGCCCTGAGCTCGCCGGCGATATGCTGGCCATGGTGAGTGCGGGCATCAAACAATGCCTGACCTTCACTCAGTGAAATGGCGAAGTGATGTTGCATCTCTCCCAGGTTGCTGTGGAGTTTGGTCAGAAACAGGGTGGAGTTTTTGCGCTCGAAGCGGCAGCCTTCGATGGTAAGCTCGATCAGACGCAGGCAGGTCCCCGGCAGCAAGGCGGTATCTGTCTGCTGTGACAGTTGACGCTGTATCTTGTCCAGCTCGACGGCAACCTCGCCGGCGAAGTTGAACTCTTCGATCAGTTGCTGTAGCCGGGAACATAGTTCGTGATAGTGAGCCTGGTGTTGGCTGTTCTGCTCGGTACACAGGCGCAGGGCAGTCTGGTAGCAGTCCAGCAGCAGCCATAATTTTTTCTCATGGTCTGTGTGATTCTGTTTCAGCCCTGCCAGCAGCGCATCGGCCTGAGCGGATCGACATGGGGATTGTTGCAGTTGCGCCGCCGCCTGTTGCAGTTTATTGACGTTTAGCTGCTGTGCGCTATACAGCCGGGTATATCCCTGTTTCAGGCGGGTAAGCTGCTGTTCCAGCTCGGTCAACAGCCGGGACGTAACGGATGAGGCTTCCGACTCGATAGAGGCCGAATTGGGTTGGGCAACAAACAGTTTCTGCCAGTGACTGATCAGGCGGCTTCCCGGCTCAGAGTCTGTGCCATTGGATAGAGTGGCTGGTGACTGCTGTTCTTCTTGTTGTTGCAGGCCGCCGAGAATAGCTTCCAGCCTGTCAATAACGGATGCCAGTTCCTTTAACATCGGATTATTGTCGATATTGTCCATGGTTCACCATTACACCCTAGCGCAGGGGGGCCTGTAAAATTATATCGAGATTGCCGGCTCGGGAGCCAGGGCATTCCAGTCAATCTGTTGTTTTTTATGTGAACTATTGACCTTGACCAGTCCTTTCAGAATAGCCTGAATACAACAGTGGCGAATATCGCCATTAAAAAAAGCGGCTTGCTGACAATCCACCGCCAGCAGTTCTACCCAGGCGGGTTCACCGGTTTGCTCTGCCAGCTGGTGAGCGGCGGCCATGGCCAGATAAAGAATATCGCCCAGACGCATGTCATCCAGGGCGTGGGGGGCTTTCGGCAGGAACGGATGCCCGATAATGCCGATGGCCAGACGCTGATTAAGCTGAAATCGACAGGGAAATTCCATAAACATGCGTTCAAGGCTGGCAACCGTCTGTTGCAGCGAGTTGACCTGTCGTTGAGAAATCACGTAGATGAACTGCCCTTCGCGCAAGTCATAGAGCCGGGCCTTGGGATGAATGCGTCCCTGCAGGTATTCGCCCAGCTCTTTCTGCAGCGCAGCCGCATGGGCCAGCCCGACCCGCTCGCTCAGGTCGACCATAAAGGGAACATGCAGCAGCAAGTAATAGATTTTATCGTTAAACGGCTGTGCTTCCGCTTCGTTGAGATACCACTGTTCGGAACGCTGCTGGCGCTTGGCCATTTCCTGCGGTAGACGCAGCATCAGCTGACGCCAGTTGGGTAAACCGGTTCTGGGCTCCAGCAACAACGATTGTTGCAGTTCGCTTTTGTCCTGCAGCAGGCGGCGGCTGCGAATATGATTGCGCAGCCAGCCGTAAAGCAGCAGCGGGGCAATCAGTCCCAGGCTGGTTGCCAGCAGGGTAAAGCGGCCTTTGTCCTGCTGCAGTTGTTCATTCTGCTGGCGCAGGGTACTCAGCTCGCGTTCTTGCTGTAGCTGCTGATCGCTGTCTTGCACCAGGCTCTGGGTCAACAGCCGGTTGAGCTGGCTGGCTCGCTCGTAATAGCCATGAAAGGCCTTGTGGTGCACCAGCGCCTGGGTCAGATTACCGCTGGTTTCGAACAACAGGGCCAGCAGCCGGTGGCTTTCAATCAGGCGGGGCACGTCATCCAGTTGTTCGGCCAGCTGGCGTGCCCGTTCGAGCTGGAGCAGGGCCAGGCCGTTCTCCTGCTGCTCCAGATGCAGCTGCCCCAGTTGCAGCAGCGTGTCTATCTGGCGGGGAATATCCTGACTGCGCTCGAAGCTGGCCCGGGCCAGGGTCAGGTAATGACGCGCTTCGGCATAGGTCTTCAGCAGTCGGTAGGAATGGCCGATTTCCAGGTAAAGACGAGCCATCAGCGTGGCATCGCCCTGAATTTTGACCAGATCGAGCGCATTGAAAAAATAGACCAGCGCCAGGCTGGCGTCGCTACCGGCTCGAGTGACCCGGCCCAGATTCAGCAGCGAGCCTATCAGCAGGCTCGGGTTACCCAGTAATTCGAACTCGGCCGTGGCCTGGTTGGCGTAATGCACCGCCTGTTCGCCTTTGCCCAGCGAGGCATACAAGGTGGCCGCCTTATCGGCAGCCATGGCCTTGAGATAGTACTGGCGACGTTTGCCCAGCAGCTCCAGGGTTTCCACATAGTGCGACAGCGCCAGCTCATCCTGCTGCAGCAAGAGGTAATATTCACCCAGCAGGTAGTTGGCCCAGGCCTGCTGAATATATTCCCCTTGCTGTTGGGCCTGCACGCGAATCTGCTCGAACGCCAGCCGGGCTTCATCACCGCGGTGCTGATACAACAGCACGCTGGCCTGCAACAGGGGCAGGGCTGCTTTCAGGGAAGACGGGGCCTTGGTCGTTAACAGGAGTCCGGCTTCATCGAGCAGGGTATCGGCCTGTTCGGTATCCTGTTTTATCAGCGCCAGTTTTGCCTTGATCATCAGGCTGGCGGCCTCGGCATCGGGCTGATGATAGCGTTTGGCGAGCTTGATAGCCTGATTGATGCTGGTATCGGCCGGTAGCGTCAGGCCTTCGTTGGCCTGGCACAGCGCCTGAATTTGCCAGGCGGTCTGACTTTGTTCCCGAGTGCGATAACGCTTGGCCAGCTCCTGGTGATCGAAGTCCTGACGCGAGTTAATCATCTGCGCCGGGTCGACTTCCTTGCGTTGCAGAAAGAAGTTGGTCAGGGCGATGCACTCGCCGGGCCGGCTCA
>JAAEZO010000179.1 GCA_018222825.1 Gammaproteobacteria bacterium | reverse complement strand
CGGCCTGCGCCTGTTTCAGCTCGCGGTTGCGGCGGGCTTCTTCCTTGCGGGCGGCGCGGGCGGCAGCCATGTCGTCGGGCGATTGCTCCTGTTGGCGGGCCTTCACCCGCGCCAAGGCGGCGGCCACCGGGTCTTCGCCTCCGGCGGCTGCCTGTTCGGCCATGCGTGCCTTGCGCTCGCTGGCGGCTTTTGCCTGCCGGGCCTGACGTTCTTCCTTCTCGCGGGCCAGTCGTTGCAGACGAGCTTCAAAGCGTTGCTTGGCCCGTTCGGCCAGCTCGGCTTCGCGCTGGGCCTGGCGAATTTCGGCCTTGGCCACCCGGTAATATTGCACCAGTGGTATGGTGCTGGGGCATACATAGGCGCAGGCACCGCACTCGATACAGTCGAACAGATGGTGACTGTTGAGCTTGTCGTGATCCTGACTGCGGGCATACCAGTACAGCTGTTGCGGCAGCAGGCTGGCGGGGCAGGCATCGGCGCAGTTGCTGCAGCGAATACAGGCCATTTCTTCGGCCGGCGGCGCCAGTTCGGTCTGTTTCGGCGCCAGGATGCAGTTGCTGCCCTTGATAACGGGCGCGGCGGCGCTGTGCAGGGTAAAGCCCATCATGGGGCCGCCCATGATGATGCGTTGCTCCGGCTCTGGCGTCAGGCCATAGCGCTGCAACAGGTAACGAACCGGGGTACCGATGTGCACCCAGGCATTGCCGGGCTCGGCGAAGGCCTCGCCAGCCAGGGTGACTACCCGGCGCGTCAGCGGCTCGTCGTCGATAACAGCCTGTTTGACCGCATAAGCCGTGCCCGTGTTTTGCACCACGATGCCGATGTCGGCAGGCAGGCCGTTGCGGGGCACCTGCAGGCCGGTGAGAATTTCGATCAGCTGTTTTTCACCACCGGACGGATACTTGGTGGGTACCGCCACGATGAGCAGGTTTTCGTCCCGGTTGGCGGCGCGCAGCGCGGCCAGCGCCTCGGGCTTGTTGTCTTCCACCGCCAGTATGGTGATCTGCGGCTGCACTATGTGGCGCAGTATCTCCACGCCCAGCAGTATTTCGGCCGGGTGTTCGCGCATCAGCCGGTCGTCGGCGCTGATATAGGGCTCGCACTCCACGCCGTTGATGATCAGGGTCTCTATTTTTTTCTTGCGCGGCGTCAGCTTGACGTGGGACGGAAAACCGGCGCCGCCCAGACCGGTGACGCCCGACTGGTGAATACGCTCCAGCAGCACGTCGGCGCCCAGTAAACGGAAGTCGGCCACCGGATAGCGGGGGCGCCACTGATCTTCGCCGTCGGGCTTGAGCACGATGCACAGGCCCTCGAGTCCCGAGGGGTGGCACAGGGGTCTGTCTTCGATGGCAGCAATGATGCCCGAGGTAGGCGCATGCACCGGTATCATCATCAGATTGAGCGGCTCGGTCAGGGGCTGGCCCCTGAGCACCCGCTCGCCGACGCTCACCCTGATCTTGGCCGGCTGGCCGATGTGCTGGCGTACCTGCAACACCAGCTCTTCCGGCAGGCCGGCATGGCTGATGGGCGTGAGGTTGGCCGGTGCCTTGCGATCGGGCGGATGAATGCCGCCATGAAAGTCGTGCAGCTTGCCTGCGTTGAGATCCTGTAACAGCGACATCTTAATCTACCTGCTTGATGGCGATGGGCGGCAGTTGCCATTTCCAGTTTTCGGGGGTGACCGAGAGCGGAATCATTTCGATGCAATCGGTGGGGCAGGGATCAACGCACAAATCGCAACCGGTGCATTCATCCGCAATCACCGTATGCAGCGCCTTGGTGGCGCCCACGATGGCGTCGACCGGGCAGGCCTGAATACACTTGGTGCAGCCGATGCACATGTCTTCGTGAATGAAGGCGACTTTTTTCACGGGCTCGGCGGCTTCTTCACCCATGGCCTGGGGCTCTACGCCCATCAGATCGGCTATCTTGCGCATGGTGGCGTCGCCACCGGGCACACACTTGTTGATGTCGTCGCCCTCGGCCACCGCCGCCGCATAGGGGCGACAGCCCGGATAGCCACACTGACCGCACTGGGTCTGGGGCAGCAGTTCGTCGAGCTGCTCGACGATGGGATCGGACTCGACCCGAAAGCGCACGGCGGCAAAGCCGAGAATGAGACCGAAGATAAGGGCCAGCAGGGCCAGCACCGCGATGGCGATTAAAATATTGCTCATATTACAACTTGACCAGTCCGGTAAAGCCCATGAAGGCCAGTGACATCAGCCCGGCGGTGATCATCGCCAGCGCCGCGCCCTTGAACGGCGCCGGTACGTCGGCCCCGGCCAGCCGTTCGCGCATGGCGGCAAACAGTACCAGCACCAATGAAAAGCCCAACGCCGCGCCAAAGCCGTACACCAGGCTTTGCATGAAGTTATGCTGTTCGTTGATGTTGAGCAGGGCCACGCCCAGTACCGCGCAGTTGGTGGTGATCAGCGGCAGAAAGATACCCAGCAGGCGATACAGGGTAGGGCTGGTCTTGTGTACCACCATCTCGGTGAACTGCACCACCACGGCGATTACCAGAATAAACGACAGGGTGCGCAGATAGAGCAGGTCCAGCGGCAGCAGAATATACTGGTTAACCAGATAAGAGCAGGCGGCGGCCAGAGTCAGTACAAAGGTGGTGGCCAGCCCCATGCCAACGGCGGTCTCGAGTTTGCCGGACACCCCCATGAAGGGGCAGAGTCCGAGAAACTTGACCAGCACGAAGTTATTGACCAGCACGGTGCCGACAAACAGCAGCAGGTATTCAGACATGATCACTCGGCGGATAATAAATAACGGCCGGTATTATCGGACTTTATGCCGCGTTTAACAATGCCACAGATGCTGTGGGTTTAGGCCTGACTTCAGGAAAATGTGTTAATTAACATGCCAATAACGGCAAGAGTACAAAGCAGTAAAGAGCCGTAGTGCATCATGGGTCTGGAGACCAGATGCAGGGTGTGGGCCGCCACCCAGTTGCCCAGCAGGGCGGCGGGCACCAGCGGCAGGGCCAGTTTGAGGTGTTCGAGCGTCAGAAAATCGCTCATCGCCAGGGCGGCCACCGACATCATGGTCGACACCACGAAAAAGCCGGCCAGGTTGGCGCGAATGCGGTGCATGTCGGCGCCGTGCATCACCAGCACCATCGGCGGGCCGCCAATGGTGGTACTGGTGCCCATGACGCCGGACATAAAACCACCCAGCGCCATGTTGGTGCGGGTCATCGGCAGGGCGATGTCTTTCAGTCGTACCAGCACGCCGAGCATGATGGTGACGGCGATAAGAATGGCCAGCACCTGCTGAGACACCAGTGCCAGCAACAAGACCCCCAGCGCACTGCCGGGAATGCGTGCCAGCAGTGCCGGTGCCAGCAGGTTGAGCTCCAACCCTTTGCGAAAGCGCCAGCCGTTCATCATGCACATCACCAGCAGCACCACCATCAGCGGGCCGGGCACCAGCGTCGGATCCAGATAGAACAGTATTGGGGCGGCCACAATGGCCATGCCAAAGCCGATGGCGGTTTGCACATAGGCACCAACAAAGCAGGCCAGCGCGGCCAGCAGCAGTACCATGGGTACGAATTCGATGTGTTCCTGCATGGGGCGGCCCTGAAAATACAAAATGGGATTCATTATGGCCAATAGCTGTGGACGGGGGAAGCACAGGGGCGGCTGGTCTTATCGATTTTGCGAGCTGGCTCCACGAGCAGGCGGAAGTGACGAGAACACGGCAGAACACCCCGACCCTACAACAGGCGCGGGAGTGTTTTTACGTAGGCGCCCATTTATGCGGCGCAGTCCTTCAGGCGACCAGGAATACGCAGACATGGTGCCATCATCTGGCTGCTGCGCGTTGGCATTGGCCTGCTTTGCAGACCCTGCCGGCTGAAGCGGCAGCTACAATAGGCATGCTTCGCGGGAATGATGTCAAAAATTCGACCCTACGACAGAGAGCATGATGCTGGTGTTCGCAGGGTCGAATTTATTCGACCTGTCTGGCCGCTTGTTCGTTTAGAACAGGGTGTTCGACAACTGGTACATTTCTTCGTTGAACGGGCGCTTCAGGTGCTTGATGCAATCGATAATGTCGTGATGCACGATGTGATTGCTCTGCAGGCCCATGCAGCGACCGCCGTAGCCTTCGAGCAGCAGCTCTACCGCCCGGGCGCCCATGCGGCTGGCCATGATGCGGTCTTGTGCGGTGGGCGTGCCACCGCGCTGAATGTGACCCAGAATGGTGGCGCGGGTGTCGCGGCCGGTGGCGGCCTGAATATCGAATGCTAGCCGGTTAACGTCACACATGTTCTCGCAGATGGCGACAATGGCGTGCTTCTTGCCCTTGGCCACGCCTTCGTGAATTTGCTGAATCAGCTCGGCCTGATCGAAGGACACTTCCGGCACGATAACGTATTCGGCACCACCGGCCACCGCGGCAGACGAGGTCAGATCGCCGCAATGGCGGCCCATGATCTCGACCACCGAGATGCGGTTGTGCGAGCTGCAGGTATCACGCAGCCGGTCAATGGCTTCTACCGCCACGTTAAGCGCGGTGTCAAAGCCGATGGTGAAGTCGGTGCCGGCAATGTCGTTGTCGATGGTGCCGGGAATGCCGATGCAGGGAAAGCCCATTTCGGTCAGGCACATGGCGCCCATGTAGGAGCCGTCGCCGCCGATGACCACCAGCGCATCGATGCCGTGTTTTTTCAGGTTCTCGACCGCTTCTACCCGAACTTTTTCATTCTTGAACTCGGGAAAGCGCGCCGAGCCCAGAAAGGTGCCGCCGCGGGTGATCACGTCCGACACCGACTGCCGATCCAGCGGCACTATGTCGTCCTGATGCAAGCCCAGGTAGCCGCTGTGAATGCCGAACACTTCCAGATTATGGTGCAGACCGGTTCGCACCACGGCGCGAATGGCGGC
>JAAEZO010000013.1 GCA_018222825.1 Gammaproteobacteria bacterium | reverse complement strand
GTTGCAGCGGCACCGCCAGCCGGTAGCCCTTGCCGCTGACGCTGTAGACCTCCAGTCCCAACGCCTTGAGCGCCTGCACATGCTTGCCAACCGCCGCCCGGCTGACGGACAACTGCTCGCCCAACTGTTCACCGGAGTGAAACTGGCCATCGGCCAGCAGACGGAGCAGAGTTTCGCGCAGGGGGGTCAGTTCAGACATGCCAGCGCCTCGTCCAGATGGGTTTCACCACTGGAACCGATCATGCGCACCTCGGGCTCGAGCCGTACGCCAAACAGCTGCTCTACCCGCTCTCGCACCAGTGCCGCCAGCCGCAATACATCTTCGGCGGTGGCACCGCCGTGGTTAACCAGCACCAGCGCCTGCTCGGTGTGTACCCCGGCACCACCAACCCGGGTTCCCTTGAGGCCCGCCTTGTCGATAAGCCAGCCGGCCGCCAGCTTGCTCCGTCCGCTTTCTGCAGCAAACACCGGCAGCGCCGGCCAGGCCAGCTTGAGCGCCTCGGCCTGGGCCGTGACCACCTTGGGGTTTTTGAAGAAACTGCCGGCATTGCCCAGCACCGCCGGATCCGGCAACTTGGCCTGACGGGTGGCGCAGACTCGGTCAAAAATCTGCTGTGCCTTGGCAGCATCTCCCAACTCGGCCAGCGGACCATAGCCCAGCACCGGCTGCCAGCGTTTGGTCAGTCGCAGGGTCACACTCAGGATCAGGTGATGACGCGCCTGATGTTTGAACACGCTGTCCCGGTAGCCGAAGGCGCACTCGGCCGCCGACCAGTGATGGGTCTCACCCGTTTGCCAGTCGAAGCTTTCCACCTGCTCGCAGAATTGCGCCAGCTCCACACCGTAGGCGCCGATATTCTGGATGGGCGAGGCACCGACGGTGCCCGGGATCAACGCCAGGTTTTCCAGCCCCGGCATTCGCTGCTCCAGAGTCCAGCACACCAACCGATGCCAGTTTTCGCCGCCCTCCACCTTCAGCAGCCAGGCATCGTCGGTTTCGGTAACCTGAATCCCCTTGAGTCGGTTAACCAGCACCAGGCCATGAAAGGGCGCGGTAAACAGCAGGTTGGATCCTTCACCCACGATCAGAAGAGGCTCATGCTGACGGCTTTGCCACAAGGCAAGCAATTGTTCCCTCTGCTCCAGTACCGTCAAGCGATCGGCGGTCTGAGTAAGGGAGAAGGTGTTATAGGGGGCAAGGGATGCCTGGGTGGGCTGCATGGTTACGGTTCCTGAATAAATGCCGGGCAAGTGTACCCCAAGTACCGAAGCGGGTTAAGCCGCGCCGCAACGGCACCGGCACGGTTCTGACGCCCCGATGGCCGCTCGTTGCCGCGAGTGAAGCTCGAGTGGTTACTCCGGCTCGGCCAGAAAGGCCTGCACCTCGTCCATGGACAGGGCGAAGTTGAAGTTGCCTCCGGCCTGCACCCCCTTGATGGTCATGCCGAGCAGGTTGCCTTCGGCATCAAAAAGAGCACCACCCGATGAGCCATAGGTGATGGGGGCAGTTGTCTGGATCACGCGCACCCCGTTTTCGGTTCTCAGCGCGGAGACGATCCCCTCGGTCAGGGTCTTGTCCAGCCCGGCCGGGGCGCCGATGGCGAACACCCTTTCGCCCACCCGCACCCGGTCGAACGACGCCATGGTATTGGTGAAGTTCAGTGGCCGCACCGGCTCGGCCAGGGTCAGCAACGCCAAATCCCGCCGGGGATCCACCCGGGTGACTTGCCATACCCGCACATCCGCTTCCTGCACGGCGTCATTGCCGGTGCGGCTGTCTATGCTGACGGGCACGCCACCGGCCTGCAGCAGGTGATAACTGGTGATGGCTCGGTAGGGTTCGATGGCAATGGCCGAGCCGACGCTGATTGGCGCGAGGTCCGCGCCCAGTTGCTCGTACACCACTATCTTGTACACATTGGCAGCATGGCGGGCATAGATGTTTACCCCCGGCAGGCCGGCACCCCCGCGCTCGTTCCCGGCAGCCACCACCTGCAGAGAAGGCGGGCTCAGCAACGCCAGCAAGCGGTCACAGTCCGCATCCCCCAGGCCGGCACAACGACGAAAATGTTCTGCCGCTTTGCGCCGATTTCGATACTCTTCCCCGTAATCACCCCGGTAGATGAGGCCCAGCTGTCGATGTGCCAGGCGGCTCCACTGCGGATCATCGGCATTCGCCAGTTGCGTTAACCAGCTGATTGCCTGGCCGGTATCCTGCCGGGTTCCCCTGCCCTCCAGATACATCTCGGCGACCTCAAAGCGCGCCTCGGGGTAATCATCGTTTCGGGCCGCATCCAGATAATGCGCAAAGGCCTTGTCGTCATCTCCGGCGAGCCGGGCCGCATAGCCGGCCTGATACTCGGCATCGCCGCTCAGGCCGCAGCCAGCGAGCAGCAGGGCGCCGAGGGCGAACAGCGTGAGTGTCTTGTCCATGATGGGCTTCCGTCTGCGGCGCAACAACCACGGCGCCGACAAGTTGAAAGCCTAAGCATAGCAGGCCGCCAACGCAGTATTCCGCCGAACTGTGCAGCTGCTCGCCTAGCGCTTTTTCGCCCTGGCCGAGGCCCCGGTGGCCGCTTTGCGCGGCTTGCGCTTGCGAAACTGCTTCGGCTTGCCGCCACCCTGCAGCCCGCTGAACGCCGCCGGATCCACCTGGCTGATCAACACCGGCAGTGAAGCTTCCAGCTCGGCCATAAAGCCCTGATAAGCGGCCTGCTTGCGGCTGATGGCATCGAGCACCGCTTCCCAGCGGGCGGTCATGTCCGGGGTGGTGGCCGACTCGGGCAGGCTGGCGATCAGCTTGGTTCCCGCTTCGGTAGCCCGAATCTGCTTGCCCTCACGCGTGAGAAAACCGCGATTGAACAGCAACTCGATAATGCCGGCCCGGGTTGCCTCCGTGCCCAGACCATCGGTATCGCGCAGTATCTTTCTCAGCTCGGCATCGGTGACATAACGGGCGATATTGGTCATGGCCGCCAGCAGGGTGGCGTCACTGAAATGCTTGGGCGGCTGGGTCAGCTTGTCGAGCAGCTCGCCTTCGAGACACAACAACGCATCCCCCACCGCCAGCGCCGGCAGCGTTGGCTGTAACTCGGGATCTTCGTCTTCCTTCTTGTCCGGCCGGGCAAACAGGGCTTTCCAGCCGGGTTTCATTTGCTGGCGGGCGCGAGCGATAAAACGCCCGCCGGCGATATCGACCTCCAGCAGCTTGTCGTCATATTCCCAATGCGGATAGAACTGGGCCAGATACTGGCGGGCAATCAACTGATAGACCTGCTGCTCGGCCGCAGACAGCTTGCCGCCGTCCATCGCCTTGGCGGTGGGAATAATGGCATGGTGCGCTTCGACTTTCTTGTCGTTCCAGGCCTTGCTGCGCAGGCTTAAATTCGCTTCGGCTACCGCCGGCGCCAGCTCGGGGCTGGTACGGGCCAAGGCACCGGTAACCGACCCGGCCTGATGATAATGATCTTCCGGCAGGTAACGGCAGTCGGAACGGGGATAGGTGATCAGCTTGTGCCGCTCATACAGGGTCTGGCATACATCCAGCACCTGCTTGGCGCTGAGGCCGAAACGACGGGCGGCGTCAATCTGCAAGGTCGACAGGTTGTAAGGCAGAGGCGGCGCCTGCCGGCGCTGCTTGCGTTCGGCCCCGATCACCCGCCCCGGCTGCCCCTGAATGCGCTTGATGACGTTTTCTGCCAGGGCGCGGGACAGTACCCGACCCTCTTCATCCTGCCAGGGCTGACAGGCTTCGCTGGGCTGCCATTTGGCCTTGAAGCGTTCGTCGGCCTCGGTCTGCAGCAGGGCCAGCACCTCGAAGTAGGGCTTGGCGGTGAAGGCGCCAATCTCCTGATCCCGCCGCACCACCAGCCCCAGCAGCGGAGTCTGTACCCGCCCGACCGACAGCACCCCCTGGTAACCCATTTTCTGGCCCTGAATGGTGCACAACCGACTCATGTTGATGCCATAGAGCCAGTCGGCCCGGGACCGCGCCAGCGCCGACACCGACAATGGCACAAAGTCCCGGTTGGGCCGCAGTGCCGCCAGTGCCTTTCTGACTGCAGCCGGATTGAGATCGCTGATCAGACAGCGTTGCACACGCTCCCGCCGGGCGGCAGACACGCCGCAGAAACTGATTACCTCGTCCACCAGCAGCTGCCCTTCGCGATCCGGATCGCCCACATGAACGATGTCATCGGCCTGCTTCAGCAGTTTTTTCAGCACCGTCAGCTGGCTGCGGGTCTTGGGCTTGGCTTCGAGCTTCCACTCGCGGGGAATAATCGGCAGGTGTTCCAACCGCCATTGCTTGAAGGCCGGATCATAGGCGTCGGGCTGGGACTGCTCCAGCAGGTGGCCGATGCACCAGCTGACCACGTCGCCGTTGCCCAGGCGAATAAAGCCATCGCCCTTCTGGTGGGGCTTGGGCAACACCTCGGCCAGGGCGCGGCCCAGGCTGGGTTTTTCGGCAATATAGAGGATCATAGGGGTGCTTGTTGCTGCATATGGCTACTGTATATGGATACAGGTTAGCAGCAGGGCGGGATCGACTTCAATAATCGTCCTGCAGTAGAAAGTCGTCCATGGCTTCCACCAGATAAATCCAGTCGTCTTCCACCACCGGCGTTACCGGATCTTCGTCACCTTCGCCATACTCTTCCCAGTAATAGGCGCGCAGCGCCAGCGGAAAATCGCCGTAGTCTTCGGCCAGGGCAGACAGCGGGCCAAACCAGAGAATGCGAGTCAGGCCACTGGTGAGATCGTTGAGGTATTCCACCAGGGTTTCCGGCTCCGGATATTGCTCCATCAGCAATTCAAACCGCTCGCGGGCGACCGTGGTTTGCTGCTGATCCAGCTCGCCCAGCTCGGCAATATGCTCCAGGTAATCATGCAGCAGATAATGGCGGGCCTGATCTTCGTCACTCAGCCACTGGCAGCGGGTCTCTTTGCGGCTGATCACCGACAGCGCCACGCCCTCATCCAGAAAACACAATCCCCATAACCGGTTATCCATTCAATACTCCGCTGCTTGCCCGACAAAGCGGCCAGTTTACCCGATAGCCAACAAAGATGTGAGGGCCGTGCAGCAAGGCTGCCTTACACCTTGCTGTTTACCGCGTTTTTCTCGTTCTTCGCTTTCAGCCTGGCTCGCCACCAGCGGCCCAGTTTGTCGCGCCGCCACCACAACAAACCCAGGCTGAGCGTCAGATAGAAGGCCGGCTCCATCCAGCCGGACTTGACGCCCCACCAGAAATGTATCGGTATCAGCAGCGCCGCCAGATAGGTCCAGTTATGCAGCCGCTGCCAGCGAGGGCCGAGCCGACGCTGCCAGCCACGGGTAGAGGTCACCGCCAGCAACAGCAATACCAGCCAGGACACCATGCCTAAGGTAATAAAGCCGCGCTTGACGATCTCCTCGCCAATCTGGCCCCAGGCCAGCTGCAGGTCGAGCAGCAACCACACCAGCAGATGCAGGCTGGCATAGGTAAAGCACCAGAGTCCCAGCAGCCGGCGCACCTTGATCAGGCCGCCGTTTTTCAGTTTTTTGGCCAGGGGCGAGATACAAAGCGTCAGCAGCAACAGCCGCAGCGACCAGTCGCCGAGAAACTGCAGCAACTCGGGAATGGGGTCGGCGCTGAAGCGCCCGACCTCAAATGCCCAGGGCAGCCACAGCAGCGGCAGCACCGCCGCTGTATGCAAACAGACCTTCAGCCACAGCAACCCTTTGGGGGTCAGTTTCATCAGTAGAACTTCCTCAGATCCATACCCCGATAGAGGCTGGCGACTTCTTCTTCATAACCGTTGAACATCAGCGTCGGCTGGCGTTCGCTGCCGAACAGGCCGCCTTCGGCGATCACCCGCTCGCTGGCCTGGCTCCAGCGGGGATGATCCACCTCGGGGTTAACGTTGGCATAAAAGCCATATTCGTAAGCAGCGAGCCGATTCCAGGTGGTGGGCGGCTGCTTGTCGGTCAGGTGAATACGAACGATGGACTTGATGCCCTTGAAACCGTATTTCCAGGGCACGACCAGTCGAATCGGCGCACCGTTCTGGGGCGGCAGCGTCTTGCCGTACATGCCCACCGCCAGCATCGCCAGCGGGTTCATGGCCTCATCCAGACGCAGCCCTTCCACATAGGGATAATCGATGCCGCCACCGAGAAAACGAGAAGCCTGGCCGGGCATCTGCTCCGGGTCATACAGGGTTTCAAAGGCCACATACTTGGCTTTGGACGTCGGCCCCGCCGCCTTGATGATGTCTGCCAACGGCACCCCCAGCCAGGGAATAACCATCGACCAGGCTTCAACACAGCGATGACGATAAATACGCTCTTCCAGCTGCTGCTTTTCCATCCACGACCAGACGTCAATGGTCTGGGGATTATCCACTTCACCGGAAATGGTCAGCGTCCAGGGCTTGGTTTTGAAGCCTTGAGCATTACGCGCCGGATCCGACTTGTCGGCGCCAAATTCATAAAAATTGTTATAGCTGGTGGCCACCCGTTCGGCCGTTGGCGGCACCGCTATTTGATAGGCGTCGGGACGATTGAAGGTCAGCGGTGTGGTGGTGGCAGCTCCCTTGGTGGGGGTGGCTTTTTCATCCCCCAGCAGGGAGCCGAACAGGCCGGCACTGGCCGGGCCGCTCAATGCCGCGGCGCCAAGTCCCAGTCCGAGACCTTGCAATATCTGTCGGCGCTGGCGATAAACCGATTCCGGGGTAACCTGGTTTTCGCTCAGTTGTGATTTTTTCTTGAGGTGTATCCGCATGTGAAATCCGTGGTTACTGGCTTATTGGGTACAAAGAGCGAGTGAAGTGTATAAATCTTTCATTCCCTGTTTTTTTCTTTGTAAGTGCCAGCCTCGATACCGTGTCGGTTGAGCAGCTTGTAGAAGTCGGTCCGGTTGCGTCCGGCAAGCGCTGCCGCCTGGCTCACATTGCCCTCGGTCATGCGCAGTATCTTGTGCAGATACAAGCGTTCAAACTCGGCCCTGGCCTCGTTGAAGGTAGGAAACTGTTCGCCGCTGCCCGCCAGTATGTTTTCAATCAGCTGCGGGCCGATGACCGGGGCCGAAGCCAGCGCCACCGCCTGCTCTACCACATTCAGCAATTGCCGCACATTACCCGGCCAGCTTGCCGCCGCCAGCATCGACAGCGCCTCGGGAGCAAAACCGGTCACCTGGGTGGACTGACGTTGCCTGAGCTGATCCAGCGCATGGCGCGCCAGCAGCGGAATATCTTCGGGTCTTTGCTGCAACGCCGGCAGGCTCAGGTTCACCACATTGAGTCGATAAAACAGATCTTCCCGAAAGGCGCCCTGCTCCATGGCGGAGACCAGATCCCGATTGGTGGAAGACAGCACCCGCACATCGGTCTTGATGCTGCGCGTGGCCCCCAGTGGCCGCACCTGCTGCTGCTCCAGTGCCCGCAACAGTTTTATCTGCAGCGTCGACGACAGCTCACCCACTTCTTCCAGCAACAGGGTTCCGCCCTGAGCGGCGAGAAAAACGCCCGGATGATCGGAAATGGCGCCGTCGAAGGCGTCTTTGACATGGCCGAACAGTTCGGACTCCAGCAACTGCTCGGTCATGGCGCCGCAATTAAGGGCAATAAAAGGGTAATCCCGCCGTGGGCTGGCATCGTGCAATACCTCGGCCATCAATGCCTTGCCCGAGCCGGAAGGCCCGGTCAGCATCACGCTGATATCCAGCGGGGCCATGCGCCGGGCCTGTTCCAGCAAGGCCACCATGGTCGGACTGCGGGTCATGATGCTTTGCTGCCAGTCGTCTTCCATCGCCGGCAAGGATACCGACAGCGCTTCGTTGATGGTCTTGCGCAAGGCTTCCTTGTCGATGGGCTTGGTCAGAAAACCGAACACCCCGGAGCGGGTGGCGGTCACCGCGTCGGTAATGGAGCCGTGCGCCGTCATGATCACCACCGGCAGCCCCACATGCTGACGCTGAATGCGGTCGAACAGCGCCAGGCCATCCATGCCATCCATACGCAGATCACTCAGTACCAGATCGGGCCGCTCCTGCTCCAGCCATTCCAGCGCCTCGGCGCCGCTCGCCGCCGTGCTCACCTCGAAGCCTTCGCTCTTCAGGCGCAGCCCCAACAGCTTCAGCAGGCTGACATCATCGTCTACCAGCAGTATTCTGGCTTTGCGCTTCATGGCGTCTCTCGGAATTTACGTTCGTTGATTTGCTGATCGATGCTGGCCAGCTCGTTCAGTTTGCGGGTCAGGGTATTGATATGTTGCTGACGTTCCGCCAGTTGCCGGTTGAGGGTCAACAGCTCCTGATTATAGCTCTGATAGGCACCAAAAAATTGCTGCAACCGAGTGTTCACCGCCGGCAGATGTTGCTTGAACAGCTGCTGCGCCTGCTGTCGCTGGCTGATGCTGGCCCGGGGATGACTCAGCCACAGGGCCAGTTTCAACTCGTTACCGGCAGGCATTTTCTGCAGTTGCTGCAACGCTTGCTGACGCGTATTTTCACCACTGTCCATCATCTCGGCCGACAGTTGCAGCCAGCCATGCAATTCCCGACTGTCGGACCCCGTACTCCAGACCGCATCGATTTTCTGTTGATAAGGCAGCGAAAAAGGCAGTGAACAGCCGGACAACATCAATGCCAGCACACCGCAACACCAGACTCTAGTCATCTCTTGTTCCTTGATCTTTACTTTTGGGCAGAGTCAGTTCAAAACAAACCAGCTCTGCCATGGTGGTATTCAATATCAGGCGGCCGCCCATGCTGACGGCGGCCTCCCGCGCGATACTCAGCCCGATACCGGACCCCTTGAGCACCCCTTTTCGCACCTGACTGCCCTGTACGAACGGTTCGAAAATACGCTCTCTGTCCCGCTCCGGTATTGGCTGACCGGTGTTGGCGACCGTCAGCACATAATCTTCGGCGTCGATTCGGGATTCTACCCGCAGCAAACCCGCCACATCGGCGTAATTTACCGCATTGGAAATCAGATTATCCAACACCAGCTTGAGCAGGTGCCGGTCTGCCAGCGGGCATGCGTCATTCAGCGCCAGGCTGACCTGTAAGCGCTTGTTCTCTATGGTCAGCCGATGGGCCTCCAGGCTTTGCTCCAGCAATGGCTGCACCGTCACCGGCTCCTGATAGACCTGCACCTGCTGAATGCGGTTGTAATCGAGCAGCTGTTCGATCAGCCCCTGCAGACGAAAGCTGTTATGAACCAGTAGCTCGCAGATTTCTGCCTGTTCGTCGGTCAGAGGGCCGGTCACTCGTTCCAGCAACAGGTCGGCGCCCTCTCTGAGACTGGCCAGCGGCGTTTTAAGTTCGTGCGACAGATGACGCAAGAACTGCAGCTTTTGGGCTTCCAGTTCGCGCAGGCGCTGATGCAGCCACTGCAGCTTGTCGCCCAGCGCCACCAGTTCTGCCGGCCCCCGTACCGGCCTTTCTTCCGGCTCGACCCCGGCACCCAGGCTGAGAATACGCCGCTCCAGCTGTCGCACCGGGCGAATAATGAGGTAGGTAAACAGCAGCACCAGCAACAGACTGGCTCCGCCCAGGGCCGCACTCAGCATCCACAGCTGCTGGCGTACCTGTATCACATGCTCACGCAACTGCTCGATGCGTCCGTCAATCTGCGCCCGGGTCAGCTGGTCCAGCGCCAGGGTGTCGCGGTTGAAGGCATTGAACAGCTCTACCCGTTCACGAATTTGCTCACTGCTGGCCTGGGCCAGATCCACCAAATCGACCAGCTGATGTTGTAACGAATCGCCGAGGGTGCCGCCATCGATACCCAGCAGCAATTGCTCCAGCTCCAGCCGATAGCGTTCCAGCAACCGAAGATAAGAGTGGCGTAGCTCCGGATCGCCCAATACCGCATAACGGCGGATAGCGCGCTCCATTTCAAGGGCAAGGTCGTTCATGTCGGAGGCGCGCCGGGTATCGATAACCGCGCTTTCAATCCCGTCCTGCGCCAGCAGATTAACCCGGTCCAGGCTGCGGCCATTCTGAATAACCAGCAGGATCAGCGGCAGCAACACCAGCGAAAAGGCAATCAGTACCAGTTGTAGTAAAGAGCGGGGGGCGAATCCCCTGACCCCGTTAGACATTATCCATACACTCAATCGGTTATCGGCAGGGCAGGATAACAAAAATGCCCCCAAACGCAGACTACAGAAACAAAAACGCTCCCCAAGGCATATTGTTCATGCCAACGCCTGGCCGCTGTATTTGCAACGGTAGAATCCTGGCTATCAATGGTTCAGGCTGTACCTATTGGCTTACCGGGCGTAACAATGCCACACTCAGTTTATGAGCAATAAAAGGAGAATGGCGATGGCAACAGTAAGTGAAATAATGCGGCACAGCCTGCCGTTACTGAGAGCCGAGATGCCGATCACGGAAGCCCTTGACCGATTGCTGGAATCCGAGTTGAGCGGCCTGCCGGTGGTCGACTCGCAACGGCAGATTGTCGGGTTTCTTTCCGAGCAGGACTGCATTCCCAAGCTGATCAACGCCAGCTATCACTGTGATAACAGAGTCACGGTCAATGATCTGATGCGTAAAGATCCGTTGACCGTGACCCCCGATGCCGATGTATTCGAGCTGGCTCGCATCATGGGCGGCGCCAAGCCCAAACTCTATCCGGTGGTAGAAGATGGCAAGGTCACCGGTATCGTCACCCGCCATCAGGTCATGCTGTTCCTCAACAAACAGCTGCAAAACTGCTCCATCAGTTACTGAATACCGAATGGTGGAATACGAAAAAGGGAACCCGAGGGTTCCCTTTTCGCTGTGTGCCCTGGCCGTAGATTACAGCAGGCCGTCAACCGACTCGCTCAGCTCGGCAGGCCACACGCCACACTGCACCTGACCGATGTGCGACAGTTGCAGCAGCAGCATGGCAAGACGAGACTGACCGATACCACCACCGATGGTCTGGGGCAGTTCACCGGCCAGCAGGGCCTGGTGCCATTCCTGGCCGGCACGGTCTTCGTGACCGGTCAGCGCCAGCTGGCGGCGCAATGCTTCCTGATCGACCCGAATACCCATAGAGGAAATTTCGAAGGCGTCTTCCAGTACCGGGTTCCACACCAGGATATCGCCGTTCAGGCCGGCCAGACCGTCTTTACCTGCACTGGACCAGTCGTCGTAGTCCGGGGCGCGCACATCGTGAATGTCGCCGTGGCTGAGTTTGCCACCGATGCCGACCAGGAATACCGCACCCAGTTCTTTGGCGATGGCACGTTCACGGCCCTTGGCATCCAGATCCGGATAACGGGTCAGCAGCTCTTCGGCATGCAACACCTGAATCTGCTCGGGCAGGAAGGGCGTCAGGCCGAATTCGGCGGCGGCCGCCTGCTCGGTACGCTTGATGGCGCCATAGATGCGGTTAACGGTACCGACCAGAAAATCCACATCCCGGTCCTGCGCCGACATCACCTGCTCCCAGTCCCACTGATCCACATAGACGGAGTGAATGGGGCTAAGACGATCCTCATCCGGGCGCAGCGCCTTCATGTGGGTGTAAATGCCTTCACCCGCATCAAAACCGAAACGTCCCAGAGTGTGACGCTTCCACTTGGCCAGAGAGTGAACCACCTCGAAAGAAGCGGCGGGAATGGCCTTGACCTTCACCTGTACCGCTTTTTCAGAGCCGGACAGGTTGTCCTGCATGCCGTCACCCAGACGGCTGAGAATGGGCGCCTGTACTTCCAGCAGATTGAGCTGCTGTGCCAACTGACCGGAGAAATACTCCTTCACAAAACGGATCTGGCGTTGGCGTTCAATATAGGACTGCTTCATCTCATTCACCTGAGGTTGCTGATTGGTTTTGATGAATACTCAGGGAATATCACTTTAAATTCAACATTGAATGGCAAAAACTGAAAACTTAATTTAAATTCATCAAAATACCGCCTTATTTTTGCAGGATATTCAAAATATGATGGAAAAAAGCGACCTTCATTATCGAATCGATAATCTGGATAAATCCATTCTGATGGCGTTGATGGAAAATGCGCGCGTGCCCTATGCCGAACTGGCCAAGCGATTCTCGGTCAGCCCCGGCACCATTCATGTGCGGGTAGAGAAGATGAAGCAGGCGGGCATCATCGAAGGCACCCGCGTGCAGGTGAACCCCAAGAAGCTGGGTTACGATGTCTGTTGTTTTATCGGCATCATACTGAAAAGCGCCCGGGACTATCCCCAGGCACTGGCCAAGCTGGAACAGCTGGAAGAAGTGGTCGAGGCCTACTACACCACCGGCCACTACAACATCTTCATCAAGGTGATGACCCGCTCCATCGACGAGCTGCAGCAGGTGTTGATCCACCGGCTGCAGCCCATCGACGAAATTCAGTCCACCGAAACCCTGATCTCGCTGCAGCAGCCGATAGACAGGGATGTCACGCCCTAACCCTCTGGCCGGTGCCATGAGTTCCCGCTTGTGGTGATCAGCGGGCAACGATAAAGGGCGCCGTAGCGCCCTTTATTGGCAGACTATTTACCAGCCAACTGACGTCATATCAGCCCTGCAGCTTGTCCAGCGCCTGCTGCTTCAGTTTGAGGCGCAGCTGCTTCAGCTTGCTGTCGGCGGCAATTTTCTCCAGCGTCGCGGCTTTCAGCTCCGCATCCTCGATGCCGGCCGCTTTGCTCTCAGCCATCATCCGATGCATCAGCTGTTGCTGCTCGCCGGCAGCCAGACGGGCACGCTGGGTGGCAAAGAACTGGGTCTTCAGCTCGGGAGTATCCAGCTGTTCCAGCCGCTTGCTCAGGTGTTGCTCAAACCGCTCGGCATTCATCATCTTGCCGCCCATCATGCCATGCCCTCGCTTGCCATGATGATCATGGCCATGCATGCCTCTGTGGTCACCCCGGTCACAGTCTTCCATCATGGCGGAACGTCCGGCGCCTTCTGCACCATGAGAGGCGGCATTGACCAGGACGGGGGCCGTCAGCAGGGTCGCGGCGAGCAGCAGAGCACTGTGTTTTGTTTTCATGATATGACCTCAATCTGAGTGGTGGTTTCGCTATCAATTAAAGCAGCTCCTTGTCAGCAAACTGTGTCGTTGCCCGGCTTTTTTGTCACAAAGTGTGACGCCTTTGCCCGCTGCCATACTTTGACATTATTTCCCGAATCAAGGCGCTTATACTGGTGCGGTAACAATGAGAGGACAACGCATGAACAAGGGCAAACACTTACTGGTAGTCGACGATCACGGAGAAATCCGCGATCTGTTGAAGCGTTTTCTGGAGCAGCACGGCTATCGAGTACAAGGCGTACGTGACGGCCAGGAAATGCGTCAGTACCTGAGCCGTCAGTTGCCCGATCTGATCATTCTGGATCTGATGCTGCCCGGTGACGACGGCCTGACCCTGTGCCGCGAGCTACGCGGTCAGGGCAATCAGGTGCCCATCATCATGCTTACCGCCATGGGTGAAGAAACCGACCGCATCGTCGGGCTGGAAATGGGGGCCGACGACTATCTGCCCAAACCCTTCAACCCGCGCGAACTGCTGGCCCGTATCAAGGCGGTGTTGCGCCGTCAGTCTCAGGCGGAGCAGCCTGCCGTCACCGATTCACCGAAGCAACTGCGCTTCGCGCACTGGACGCTGGACACGGCCCGACGCGAACTCATCGACAGCCAAGGCGTAACCATCAGCCTGAGCACCGCCGAATTCGATCTGCTGCGGGTGTTCACCCAACATCCCAACCGGGTCTTGAGCCGGGATCAGCTGCTGGATCTGGCCCGCGGCCGGGAGGCCCAGGCTTTCGACCGGGCCATCGATACCCTGGTCAGCCGGTTGCGCCGCAAGCTGGAGCCGGACTCCCGCCATCCCACCCTGATCAAAACCATCTGGGGCGGAGGCTACATGCTCGCCGCCGAGGTACACCATGAGGCTTGATCGACTGCGCTACTGGCTGGGCAGCCTGACCGGCCAGGTCATTCTGGTTGCGCTGTTTGCCCTGCTGCTTATCCAGCTGGCCGGGGTGCAAATCTACCGCCTGGAACGCGAGGCAACCCTGGGCCTGGTCAACAGCCGCTTTACCCTGCAACGACTGGTGGCCGTTACCAGCCTGCTCAATCAGTCGCCACCCGCCCTGCACGCCGAAATTCTGCGCGCCAGCCGCAGTGAAACCCTGCGTCTGAAGCTGGATGACAGTGCCCCGCCCCCCGACGAGCGCAGCAGCAACTTCGAACGCATAGTGCGGAGCAAACTCGACTATCCCGATCGGCTCAATATTTATATCAGCGCCGAATCCCGCCATGGTCTGACCGACTGGTCACCACCCGATCATCAACGACATCGGCATTCACCGCGACGGGCCGATATTCGCCTGCGCGGGGCGATCGAACTCGACGACGGCCGCTGGCTGAGCTTTACCTCATTAAACGATCGTGAAATACCCGGCTGGTCCATCAAGGCCACCCTGTCCTTTATTCTGCTCGCCGCCCTGCTGGCCGGGCTGATGATATGGCTGCTGCAGCGCACCACCCGTCCGCTGAAAGAACTGGCCCGCCAGGCCGAGCGACTGGGCCGGGGAGACAGCGCCGAGCCGCTCAAAGAAAGCGGCCCCAGTGAAATTCGTGAAACCCTGTCCGCCTTCAACCGCATGCAGGACCGACTCGATCGCTTCGTCTCCGATCGCACCCGCATGCTGGCCGCCATTTCTCACGATTTGCGCACGCCCATCACCACCCTGCAGCTGCGCTGCGAGTTTCTGCCCGACGGTGAAGACAAGCAAAAACTGCAGCAAGGCCTGAAGCGCATGGAACAGATGCTCAACGCCACCCTGCAGTTTGCCCGGGAAGACGGCATGGCCGAGCCGGTACGGAATCTGGATCTGTCCAGCCTGGTACAGAGCCTGTGCGACGATTTGCAGGACAACGGCCACGATGTCAGCCTGGAAGAAAGAGACGCCATTCTCTACCGGGGTCGCTCCACCGCCCTGCGCCGCGCCCTGCAGAACCTGCTGGAAAACGGCGTCAAATACGGTGACAAGGTGAAAGTCAGGCTGCTCGACGAACCGGGTCAGATACGCATACTGATCCGAGACTTTGGCCCAGGTATACCGCCAGAACAGCTGGAAGAGGTATTCAAACCCTTTACCCGGCTCGATTCGGCCCGCGATCTGACCGACGGCAGCATCGGCCTGGGGCTGGCCATTGCCCGCACCCTCATTCATCAGCACGGTGGCGAGCTGACCCTGGACAATCATCCCCAGGGCGGCTTGCTGGTGCAGGTGCGATTGCCGCACTGACGCCGCTTTACAGCCAGGATGAAAGTTTCTACATTGGACGGCCTCCCTCATAACAAGGAAAGTTTTCGATGAAAGACGAAACCCTGGCGGTCCATCACGGCTATACCACGGACCCCACCACCAAATCCGTGGCCGTGCCTATCTATCAGACCGTGGCCTACGAGTTTGACAGCGCCCAGCACGGCGCCGATCTGTTCAATCTGGAAGTACCGGGCAACATCTACACCCGCATCATGAACCCGACCAACGATGTGCTGGAACAGCGGGTAGCCGCGCTGGAAGGCGGCATCGCCGGTCTGGTGGTCTCGGCCGGCAGTGCCGCCATTCATTACGCCATTCTGACCCTGGCCCAGAACGGCGACAACATCATCACCACTCCACAGCTGTATGGCGGCACCTACACCCTGTTTGCGCACATGCTGCCAAGCCTGGGCATAGAAGTACGCTTTGCCGAAGACGCCAGCCCGCAAGCCATCGCCAAACTGATCGACGCCAACACCAAGGCGGTCTACTGCGAAAGCATCGGCAACCCGGCCGGCAACGTGGCCGACATTCAGGGCCTGGCCGATGTGGCTCATGCCCAGGGCGTGCCGCTGATCGTGGATAACACAGTGGCCACCCCCCTGCTGTGCAAACCCATCGAATTCGGCGCCGACATAGTGGTGCACTCGCTCACCAAGTACATCGGCGGTCACGGCAACTCGCTCGGCGGCATCATCGTCGACAGCGGCAGCTTCCCCTGGGCAGAACACAAGGACCGTTTCCCCCAGTTCAACAACCCGGAGCCGGCCTACCACGGTGTGGTGTATACCGAGGCCTTCGGCCCCGCCGCCTTTATTGCCCGCGCCCGTACCGTACCGCTGCGCAATACCGGCAGCGCCCTGGCGCCGCTCAACGCCTTTCTATTGCTGCAGGGATTGGAAACCCTGCCGCTGCGCATGGAACGCCACGTCGAAAACACCTTCAAGGTGGCTAATTTTCTCAAAGATCATCCGCAGGTGGCCTGGGTCAACTACGCCGGACTACCGGACCATCCGGACTTCGAACGCGCCCAGCGTTTCATGCAAGGCAAACCCTCGGCCATACTGTCGTTCGGGCTCAAGGGCGGCTATGAAGCCGGCGTGCGTTTCTACGATGCGCTCCAACTCATCAAACGGCTGGTAAACATCGGTGACGCCAAGTCACTGGCCTGTCACCCGGCTTCCACCACCCACCGTCAGATGAGCGAAGCCGAGCAGGCTCAGGCCGGAGTGAAGCCGGAGATGATCCGTTTATCTATCGGTATCGAGCACTGCGACGACATCATTGCCGATCTGGAACAGGCTCTGAAGGCCTGATCCGGAAAGAAAAACCGGTTTCTAATAAACAGCAGTAAATGACAAGGCCCCGTCGAACCAGGTTCGACGGGGCCATTTTTTGCGTGGATGCGCCAAGGTTCACGGCATCATCATTTACCCCGTCAACCCCAGCGCCAGCTTGGCCGCCAGCAGCCACATCAAGGTACCGATAATGGCATCCATGCCCTTCTGCACCAGCGGCTTGTTGAGCCAGTGACTCATGCGTGCCGCCGCCAGGGCCAGGGTAAAAAACCAGATCAGTGACGCACTGAAACACCCGATGGCGAAGGCCCACTTGTCGTGCTCGGCAAAGCCACCGCCAACCGAGCCCAGTATCATCACGGTCTCGATATACACCTGCGGATTGAGCAGCGTGACCGCCAGCACCCCGATGATCACCGCCTTCAGGCCTCGCTCCTGTTTCGACAGGGCCAGGCTCTGCCCGGAGCGAAACACCCGGCGCCAGCAATGGGCACCGTACAGCAGCAGAAAGGCCATGCCCGCCAGGCTGATCCCCCAGTAAAGCACGCCGTGGGACTGCAGGGCCGCGCCACCGCCAAATACCCCCAGACTGATCAGCAACACATCGAACAGGCTGCAGATACCCGCCACCAACAGGTGATATTGCCGTCGCATGCCCTGATTGAGCACGAAGGCGTTCTGCGCCCCGATGGGAATAATCAACCCCGCCCCCAGCGTGAATCCCTGTACCCAGGGTAACCAGTACATCATCAGTCATGCTCACCTTGTCGACTCGAATGGCGACCAGACTAAAGAGCGGTTAGAGTTAAGTAAAACTAATAAAACTTCATCATCATAAGAATAATTAATAACTGGAAGCCTGAATGAGCGAACTGGACTACAAGCTGCTGGCCGCCCTCGACAAGGTGGTCAGTGAACAAAGCTTCGAGCAAGCCGCCCGGCTGCTGCATCTGACCCAGTCGGCGGTGTCGCAACGCATCAAGCAGCTGGAGTTGCGACTGGCCCAGCCGCTGCTGGTACGCAGCCAGCCGCCCCAGCCCACCGAAGCCGGTCGTCGTCTGCTGGCCCATTATCGTCAGGTCAGCCAGCTGGAAAGCGCCGTCATGGCCGACCTGTTGCCGGACGCGCCGCAAAAACCCCTCACCGTAACCCTGGTGACCAATGCCGACAGCCTGGCCACCTGGCTGATACCGGCGCTCACCCCCCTGCTGCACAGCCACCCGATAGAACTCAATCTGTTGATCGAAGACGAGTCCCGCAGCCTGGAACGACTGAAACGCGGTGAGGCCTTCGGTGCCATCAGCCTGCACGCCGAGCCGCCACCCGGTTGTCGCAGCGACGCCCTCGGCCAGATGGACTACATACTGGTAGCCACCCCGGCATTTCGGCAACGTTATTTTGCCGCCGGCCTCAGCCTGACCGCCCTGCAGCAGGCACCGGCGGTGGCGTTCGATCAGCGCGACGACATGCATGCCCGCTATATAGAGCAACACTTCGGGCTGCCACCCGGAGACTACCCCTGCCATGCGGTGCGTTCTGCCGAGGCCTTCGTCGCCATCGCCCGCGCCGGCGCGGCCTATTGCCTGATCCCCCGGCTGATGATCGAAGCCGATCTGCACAGCGGGCGCCTGATCGAGCTGTACCCGCAGGGAAGGCTCATCGAGCCGCTGTACTGGCACCGCTGGTTACTGGAGCGAGGCATTCACAAAGACTTGTCCCGCCGCCTGATCGACTACGCCCGGCAGGTGCTGCCGCCCCTTGACTCTGGAGATACATCCAGGGTTTAAACTCCGAACAAGCCATTCAGACAGGAGTAACTCATGGGGCAGTGCTGCCATCACACCGGATCAAAGACCGGGCAGAAAGAACATCATCATGATCATCGGTGTGCATCCAGTGCCGAGTCCGGTGGCGAGCAGCTCGCCATGGCCAGCGACGACCGGAGGGTAACCGAGGATGATATTGTCCCCGACGATGACAACGACTGTAGCCAGACCCATTACTGGCGTATCGGCGGCATGGACTGCCCCAGTTGTGCGGGCAAGATTGAAACCGCGCTGCGCCGCCTGCCCGGCGTACTGAGCGCCGACGTTCGCTTTGCCACCGAGCGACTGCAGGTAATACTGACCCCCGAAACCACCACCCATACCGTGGAGCAGAGCATCCGTGCCGCCGGTTTTACTCCCCTTGGCGATCATTCGGCCGGGCAAGGCACCGAACAGGGCTCGGGTTCCTGGTGGTCAGAGTACGCACCGATACTGACGCTGCTGGCCCTGATGCTGGCCGCCGCTGCCGCCAGCCTGTTTGTCCCCGGCGCGGCCCCGCCGCTGTTTACCCTCGCCACCCTCTGGGGTCTGTGGCCCATCGGTCGCAAGGCGCTGCAACTGGCGCGCAGTGGCTCGCCTTTTTCCATCGAAACCCTGATGACGGTCGCCGCCTTAGGTGCCCTGCTGCTAGGTGAAACTCCCGAAGCCGCCATGGTATTGCTGCTGTTTCTGGTGGGAGAAAAACTGGAAAGCCTGGCCGCCAACAAAGCTCGCCGGGGCGTCAGGGCACTGATGGCGCTGGTGCCCGACCGAGCACTGCGGGTCACCGCCGCCGGACTGGAAAAAGTGGCCGCCACCAGCCTGCGCCCGGGTGATGAAATAGAAGTCCATCCCGGTGGCCGGCTGCCGGTCGACGGCCTGCTGCTGAGTGAACTGGCGGCATTTGATGAAAGCGCGATTACCGGCGAGTCGCTGCCGGTCGACCGCAACAAGGGCGAGCCGCTGGCCGCCGGCAGTCTGCTGGTCGACGTAACGGCCCGCGTAAAAGTCACCTCCGCTCCCGGCAACAACACCATAGATCGCATCCTGCATCTGATGGAACAGGCCGAGTCCAACCGGGCGCCCATTGCCCGTTTCATAGAACGGTTCAGCCGCTGGTACACTCCGGCCATGATACTGGCCGCCACCCTGGTGGCGCTGGCACCGCCGCTGTTACTGGCCGCCGACTGGCAAACCTGGATTTATCGCGGTCTGGTGCTGCTGTTGATCGGCTGCCCCTGCGCCCTGGTGATCTCCACCCCGGCGGCAGTCACCTCGGCGCTGGCCAGCGCCAGCCGGCTGGGCATACTGATCAAGGGCGGTGCCGCTCTCGAACAACTAGGCAAGATAGACACCATGGCCTTCGACAAGACCGGCACCCTCACTCAGGGTGAACCTCGGCTGCAGCAAGTGATTATCTATTCACCTTTCGAGCGCGAACAGGTACTGGCGCTGACCGCCGGGCTGGAAGCCGGCTCGCATCATCCGCTGGCCAAAGCCCTGGTGCTGGCAGCCGAGGCCGAAGGCATAGCGCCTGAGCCTCTGTCTTATCGCCGCACCCTGCCCGGCGCCGGTATCGAAAGCGAGTGGCAGGGCCAGCCGCTGCTGATGTGTACCCCGGCCCACCTGGCTGCCAGCATGCTGACCACAGAGCAACAAACCGACGTCGATCAACTACGAGCCCAGGCGCATACCCTGGTGGCCTTGGTGGTGGGCGAACAACTTGCCGGCCTGTTTGCCCTGAGTGATTCATTGCGCAAGGATGCCAGGGCCGGCATCGCCGCCCTGCAGGCGCTGAACATTGACTGCCTGATGCTGACCGGCGATCACCGGGCCGCTGCTGCCCCCATCGCCGCCGAGCTGGGTATCGATTACCTGGCCGAACTCAAACCGCAAGACAAGCTGGAGCAACTGGTGCGCCTGGGCCACACCCGCCAGCTGGCCATGGTGGGTGACGGCATCAACGATGCCCCGGCACTCAAACAGGCCAGCGTTGGCATTGCCATGGGCCAGGGTACCGATGTGGCGCTGGACAGCGCCGATGCCGCCCTCACCCACAGCCGGCTTACCGGCCTGGCCGATGCGGTGCGTCTGTCCCGCGCCACCCATCAGATTATTCGCCAGAACATCGCCCTGGCGCTGGGGTTGAAGGCGGTGTTTCTAGTCACCAGCATTCTCGGCATAACGGGTCTGTGGCTGGCAGTACTGGCCGACACCGGCGCCACCGCCCTGGTAACCATCAACGCCCTGCGGCTGCTGCGGTTTACCCCCGCAGCGGAGGTATTCATGCAAGACACTGAAAATAAACGGATATAAATCATGACTGTCATAGAAACGTCATAAAAGGTTCACTATCAATAGCAGCTCCATATGTATACCTTGTGTATATACATTGCATCAACAAATCAGATTCATGGCGATCGGCAGCGAGAAGCAAACACGGCGCAAGAAAAGCAGGAAAGACAGCCAGCTGATCCTGCGTGTTAATGGCGAAGAGCGAGATGCCTTTATTACTCTGTGCGAGGAGCTGGATACCAGCGCCGCCCGCGAAGTACGCCGTTTTATGCGCGACTTCATCATTCGCCACTCACCCGCTCAAGAGTCTGAATAGCACGAATTGAACCGCACGGTTCCGTTAATGGGCGTTCGCGCCACCACCAGGAGAAATAATAATGAGCAAGGCAGATACCAAAGAGCTGAAAAAAGCGATCAAGTCACGTAAAGCGAAAATCGCCAAACATCAGGATAAATTGAAACAGCTGAAAAAAGCACTGAAGAAAAACTGATGAGAAGGGCCCCGCATGATACGGGGCCCTTTTTGTATCAGCGGCCTGCAATTGCCGCCATCTGGTTATTGAAAGTGTGCTTTCACCGGCAAACCCGTCGAGCGCTCACTCCCGTTACCATTCGCCAACCACAAACCCCAGTCGTTCCGGCAGCCACAGGGCAATGCCCGGAAACAACATCACCAGCACCAGTGCCGACAGCATGGTGAGCATGAAGAACAGCGCCCAGCCGAAGGTTTTCTCCAACCGGATACCGGCAATCTGGGTCGTCACCATCAGGTTGATCGCCACCGGCGGGGTGAACTGACCGATGGCGATGTTCATCGCCAGCAGAATGCCGAACCACACCGGGTTCCAGCCGAAGTGTTGCATCAGCGGGATCAGAATCGGGGTGATGATCAGGTAAATGGAGATGGCATCCAGCAACATGCCCGCCAGCAACACCAGCACCATGATCAGGATCATCAGCACCCAGCCCTGATCCGACAACGACAGCAAAGATTCGGCCAAATGCGTGAAGGTACCCAAAGTGGTGCCGGCCCAGGCGAAGATACCCGCCAGCGAAATGATGATCATCACCACGCCGGACACCATGCCCGCCTCGCCCAACAGGCCCCATACGTCTTTCAGACTGAGCTGACGATAAACGAAGATTCCCACGATCAGGCCGTAGGTTACCGCCACTACCGCCGCTTCGGTCGGCGTAAACAGGCCAGAGCGCAAACCGCCCAGAATCAGCACGGGGGCAAACAGCGCCGGCAATGCCTTGATAAAGCTATCTTTCAAATCGGGCCGCTCACCCTGACGCGGATCTTCCCAACCGTTGCGTTTGGCCAGCCACCAAACCGGCAGCAGCAGCGACATTCCCGCCAGCAAACCGGGAAACAAACCGGCGGCAAACAGCGCCCGCAGATCCACCCCCGGCACCACGATCGAATAGAGGATCAGGGCGATGGACGGCGGGATCAGAATGGCGGTAGAGGATGCCGAGGCGATCAGCGCCGCCGAAAACGGCTTGGGATATCCGGCCCTGGTCATGCTGGGCAGCATCACCATGGCCACGGCGGCGGCATCCGCCGGGCCGGATCCGCTCATGCCACCCATGATCAGACACACCAGCACCACCACCAGCCCCAGGCCACCGTGACGCGGGCCAATCAGCGCCTGGGCGAAGCGCACCAGGCTGGCCGCTACCCCGGCACGCTCGAAGATAAGTCCGGTAAGAATAAACAGCGGTATGGCGATCAGCGGATACTTGGCGATGCTGTTGTAGGTATTGGTACCCAGGGTCGCCAGCATGTCCGGCGACAGGCCGACCACAATGCCGGCGGCGCCGCCCAACCCGAGGGCAAAGGCCACCGGTATCCCCAGCAGCATGGCACCGCCAAACACCAGCAACATCAGGAGATCAGGACTCATGACGACCTCCGATTGCCGTACAGGCCCGACAACGCTCCATCAGGCTCTGGGTCAGGCGCCAGATAATGGCCAGGCAAAGCAAAGGCAGCCAGATCAGATAAATCCAGGTGGGATAGCCCAGGCCGGGCGACAGCGATTCCCAGCTGTACTCCTCCCAGCTCAGCAAGGCGCCGTACCAGACCACCAGCCCCAGCAACAGCACGCTGGCAGCCCACTGCAACAAATACAGCGCCGGTCGCAGGCGGATCGGCAGCAGCTCTTCCACCAGCTCTATACGAATATGAACATGGCGGCGGGCGGCCAGAGCGGCGCCGGCAAAGGTCAGCACCACCAGCAAAAACACGGAAAACTCTTCGGTAAAGGCAAAAGACGCATCGGTGGTGTAACGCACCACCACATTCCCCAGACTGATGACACAGATGATCAGCAGGGCAAGGGCCGCCAGCCAGCGCTCGGGGCGGGCATCGGGGGCAGATTTGGACATGGGTACAGCTCTCGGCAGGGGGTCAACTCAACTAATACGGCCCGGCATCGCAGCCGGGCCAGATAAAAAGCGCCTTAACGGGCGGCGATGGCAGCCTGGGCTTCGGCAACCAGATCGGCACCGATGCGCGGCGTCCATTTCTGGTACACCTCGGCGGTGGCATCGACGAAGGCCTGATGCTGCTCCGGCGTCAACTCGGTCACCTCGACGCCCCGCTCCTTGATGGCGGCCAGGGTCTGGCTCAACTCGCTACGGGATTTGTCGATTTCCCAGGCACCCGCATCGATGGCCGCCTGTTGCAGCAATTCCCGGTCTGCCTCCGTCAGGGATTTCCATACCTTCTTGTTCACCCCAAACACCAGCGGATCGGCCATGTAATGCCACAGGGTCAGATAGCTCTGGCCCACCTGATCCACCCGAGCCACGTCAAACACCGACAGCGGATTTTCCTGGCCGTCGATGGCGCCCGTGGTCAGTGCCGGCTTGGCATCGGCCCAGCTCATCTGGGTCGGGTTGGCACCCAGCGTACTGAAGGTATCGAGGAACAGCGGCGAGCCCACTACCCGTACCTTGAGGCCCTGCACATCTTCCGGGCTGTCGATGGTGTGCTTGGAGTTGGACAGCTCGCGAAAGCCGTTTTCGCCCCACGCCAGCGGCATGACGCCTTTTTTGTCGATGGCGGCGAAGATTTTTTCACCGGAGCTGCCCTGGGTAATGGCGTCGATGGCCGCCTCGTCCGGCATCAGGAAAGGCAGCGAAAACAGGTTCAACTCGGGTACCTGGGGCGACCAGTTGATGGTGGAGGCGACCGCCATATCGATGAGGCCGCTACGCATGGCAGAAAATTCACGGGTCTGATCGCCGGATACCAGCTGCGCATTGGGATACACCTTGAGGGTGAGACGCCCGTCGGAACGCTCATTGACCAGCTCGGCCCATTTTTCTGCCGCCTGCCCCCAGGGAAAGGCATCAGACAATACGGTGGAAACAGAAAACTCACGGGTTTCCTGAGCAAAAACGGGAGCGGCAAGGGTCATGCCGAAGGCCGCGGTCAAGGCGAACGCCAGCGGTTTGATACGCATAAGAAGTCCTTTTGATGATGAGGGATCCATTCAGCCAGACAATAGAGCCAACTGAGAACAAACGAGGGCAATAGTGAAATGAAGACGGTGGGCAAGTCAATCATCAATCCGGGTTAGAGGCCTAACCGCCAGTTCTCATCCTGCACTACTCACAAATGAAAAAAGCCCTCGCAACGGTGTTGCGGGGGCTTTCGGTATTCATAAGAAAATGCTTATTGAGCGACGGTAACCGGCGGGCGTACACCCAGGCTGTGGCAAATAGCGTAGGTCAGCTCGGAACGGTTCAGGGTATAGAAATGGAAGTCCTTCACCCCTTCCCGGCTCAGTACCCTAACCTGATCCATGGCGATGCTGGCACCCACCAGATTACGGGTGTTCTGATCGTCTTCCAGCCCTTCATAGCGCTGGTGCATCCAGTTCGGTATGCGAACGTTGGAAAAACCGGCAAACTTGATCAGGGTCTGGTAGTTGGACACCGGCAATATGCCCGGCACGATTTCGGTATCGATACCTATGGTCACGCAGCGATCGCGAAACCGCAGGTAAGACTCCACATCGAAGAAGAACTGGGTAATGGCCCGGTTGGCCCCGGCGTCGATTTTACGCTTCAGGCTGAGCAGATCGGCCTGGGCGCTTTTCGCCTCCGGGTGTACCTCGGGGTAAGCCGCCACCGAAATATCGAAGTCGGCTTCTTCCTTCAGCAGGCTCACCAGGTCGGCGGCATACATATCCGGCTTTTCGATACCCTTGGGCAGGTCGCCACGCAGGGCCACGATCTGTCGAATACCGTTGTTCCAGTAGTCCCGGGCGATGCCGCGCAGCTCGTCGCGGCTGGCATCGATACAGGTCAGGTGCGGGGCGGCAATCAGGCCGGTTTTATCCTGAATGTCCTTGATCACCTTGTGCGTTCTGTCCCGAGTGCCGGAGTTGGCGCCGTAGGTGACGGAGACAAACTTGGGTGCCAGCGTTTTCAGCCGCTCGATGGAGCTCCATAGGGTTTGCTCCATCTTCTCGCTGTTTGGCGGAAAAAATTCAAATGAGACATTGATGTCGCCATTCAGCTCGGACATTGACTGATTAAGCGCTTCTACATGACGCGCGCTGTGAAAACCCATGTTTATCTCCTGACAACTTAAATTAAAACAATTCCTTTATGCCTTGGCTTCGGCATAAGCCTTACGCAATTCCTGCGTGGCCGCCACCATGTTGGCCAGGGCTGCACGAGTTTCTTCCCCGTTACGAGTCTTGAGACCGTAGTCGGGGTTAACCCAGATACGTTCCCTGGGCAGGCGAGCAATGGACTCGATAATTTCGTTGAACTCAGAATAACACATGTGTGTGTAGATCTGAGTGCTGTCCGCTGCCTTGCCAATCCCTTCATATGAGCCGCGCCACCCCTGAGTTTGAGCGCACCAGCGGCCAGAAATGACGAAATTCCCGGTGGTACTTCGTAACGTAGAGAACGGCCTATCCCTAGACATAATCCGTCCTCAGCTGAGTTAGGGGTTAGTGCATAACTCGCGTACCGCATTACGGGCCGGCGGCGCTATGGTGTCGAGTTCATCTGCAGCGGACTGCCCTTTCCGAGTGCAAATTTCAGCTAACGGCAATTGCCGACGCGTGGAAATCCCAGGTTGTGTAATAAAGCCATCTTCTATTTTCTCCGCGCTCTTCGTGGCCCCAGAGACACTTAGACGTCTACATGGCTTTATATTTGCACGGCCAGACATTCAGAGGCAAGGTTTTCTTCGGAAAAAGTGATAACCACTGATTTATTAGTATGAAAAAAGCATATTGAGACCGGAGGAAGTCGATAGGATGGTGAGTACTACTCGAGGGATAGGGATCGATAAGGAAAAAAGGGCAGACCAAAGGGTCTGCCCAAAAACACTGCCGAGGCTCAATGCCTCTCAACCCACATTGCAAATCAAAACAATCAGAAGCTATAACCCAGGCCGACCATCAGCACAACAGGGTCGATATTGGTCTGGTAAGTTTTACCCAAGGCTTTTGAAGTAACATCGGTATCAATATCTATCAGCCAAGCAGAGGCGTTAACAAACAGGTTATCGGTTACGTTCATATCGATGCCGGCCTGGGCCGCCAAGCCCCAGGAGTCATCGGCTTCTACATCCGTACCAGCCAAAGCACCACGGCCTTCTTCATCGAAGAAGAAGGTGTAGTTCACGCCGGCACCTACATAGGGGCGTACCTTGCTTTGGGCATTACCGAAGTAGTACTGGCCCATCAGGGTCGGCGGAAGATGCTTGATCTTGGCGACCTCACCAAACCCGGCTGTGCTGACGGAGTGAGAGAACGGTGTGGCAGCCAGCAGCTCGACACCCCAGTTATCGGTGACCATATAGGAAAAAGTCAGGCCCAACTGAGTGTTGGAATTTGGCTCGAGATGGCCCGTACCAACCGGATCACCACTGCTGTGAGGTGTAACAGTAGCAGCACCACCACGAACCAGAATATCACCGGCCTGGTGAGCAAAGGCAGAAGGGGCCATCAGGGCGGCGGCAACCAGTAAAGCGACTTTTTTCATATTCAGTCCTTAAATATTTATGCTTGAAAGTTTCAACTGGGACCAGTCTGCCGTATTCGGTGCGGAACTTTTTTGATTTAACGCAAACTAAGGTCCGTTTTTAACAAAGTCGGGAACTTTTTCATATCTGCTGAAAATAGCCCGCACCGCCGCTGGCTAAAGTGTCCGGCTTGCGGTATATCTTAATGATCGGGTTCAGGCAGCGCTTTTGGCGTTGCCTGCTTTTTTATGGAGGTTTATATGGCCCAGTTGCCACCTATTACTGTATCTACTTTAGATCTGGCCCGGCTCGAGGCCTTGCTTGAAAAGCAGCCCGACTCGGAGGCTGTCAGACGGTTGGAAAATGAACTCGATCGGGCCAAAGTCGTGCCGCCCACCGAGGTTCCCGACAATATCGTGACCATGAATTCCATCATTACCTTTACCATGGCCGGCAGCAAAGACTCCTTTACCAAGACACTGTGCTACCCACGGGATATGGATGGTTCCAAAGAAAAAATCTCGGTATTGGCGCCCATCGGCGCGGCCCTGCTCGGTCTGGAGATTGGCCAAAGCATCGAATGGCCCGGGCCTAGCGGCAAGACGCTGCAGGTCACCATTACGGCCATCGATTACCAGCCGGAGCGTGCTGGCGATTACCAGTCATAAATAGAAAAAGGCGCCGTTGATGCGCCTTTTTCTATTTATGGGAAAACGAAGTTAATACCGCTATTGCTCATCATCGCTGCCCGAGGCATGCTGATTCTCCCCAGCCCCTAATTCCAGACTGAATGAACCAGCTTATTAACAGCGTCCTGTTTTCTATTTCCATTACCGGCCCTATCTGCCTGTTACTGTTACTGGGTATTGGCCTGCGCCGAAGCCAGATGATGAATGAAGGCTTTATCGACGGAGCCAGCAAGCTGGTATTCAATATCGCCCTGCCGATGTTGCTGTTTACCAGTATCGCTCAAACCGACTTCAGCCAAATGGCCAGTCCTTCGCTCATTTTTTATGGTATTGCCGCAACTCTGCTGGCCTTTGTATTGCTGGAGTGGCTGGCCATTCGCATGACGCCCGACAAACGCGTGCGCGGTATTCTGGTGCAGGGCGCCTTTCGTGCCAACATGGGCATAGTCGGTCTCGCCTACGTCAATAATGCCTACGGCAGCCAGGGAGTCGCAGCGGCAGCCATGTACGTGGCCTGCCTGACCATACTGTTCAATATTCTGGCCGTGATCACGCTGAACCGCAGCCTGAACCAGGACGGAAGCCTGCCGGTAAAAAAGGTACTCAAGGGGATTGTCAAAAATCCACTGATTCTCGGTATTGTCGCCGCCCTGCCCTTTGCCGCCGGCGATTGGACGGTGCCGGATGCGCTGATGAAAACCGGCCAGTACCTGGCACAAATGACGCTGCCTTTGGCATTACTCTGCACCGGCGCCAGTTTGAGTCTGAAGGGTGGCAACGCAGAAAACAGGCTGCTGCCTGCCGTTACCCTGCTGCGGTTACTGGCGATTCCTGCACTGATTACCTTGGGCGGCTATCTGGTCGGTTTTCGTGATTTTGAACTGGCCATTCTGTTTCTTATCAACGCTTCGCCCACCGCCGCCGCCAGCTACGTCATGGTGCGTGCCATGGGTGGGAATGCCGTGCTGGCCGCCAATATTATTGCGGTTACCACCCTAGGCTCATTGCTGAGCACCAGCCTCGGTGCCGCCCTGCTGAAGGGGATCGGCTGGTTTTAAGCACGACCGCATGCAACACGATTCCGACTGGGTTATGGTTGCTGTAATCACACAGGTAGAGCCAAATATCATGTCGAGAGAAAAAGCCCTGACTCTGGAGGCACTGCGCGTGCTCGACGCCATTGAGCGCCGAGGCAGTTTTGCCGCCGCCGCCGATGAATTGGGCAAGGTGCCTTCGGCACTCAGCTATACCATGCAGAAACTGGAAGATGAGCTCGATCTGGCGCTATTCGATCGCTCCGGACACAAAACCCAATTTACCCCGGTTGGCCGGCTCGTGCTGGAACGGGGGCGGCAGCTGCTGCTGGCAGCAAGCCGCCTGGTGGAAGATGCCCGTTCGCTGGAACTGGGCTGGGAAACCCAACTCACTCTGGCCATCGACGCCATCATGCCCAGCCAGCTGCTGTTCCCCGCGCTGGACGCCTTGTCACAACAGACAGACACCGATATCAAGCTGGCCCACGAAGTGCTGGCCGGCACCTGGGAAGCATTGGAAACCGAGCGGGCCGATATGGCCATTACGCCCCTGCGCAAAGATGCCATCGCCAGCCCCGGCATCAAAACCCAGTTTCTGTACCGGGAAACCTTCATTTACGTGGCTCATCCACAGCACCCGATTCATCAGGAAACAGGGCCACTGACCGAAGAGGTACTCAGCCGTTACCGAGCCATCGCCGTCGCAGACAGCGCCCGTTTCAAGCCACCGTTGACTTTCAAATTATTCGACAAACAGTCGCGGCTGACCGTTGATACCATGCAGGACAAGATTATTGCCCTGAAAGCCGGGCTCGGCATTTCATCGGTGCCACAACACTGGCTGGGCGATATGCTGGAACGGGGAGAATTAAAGGAAGTGGCAGGAAGCAACCGAGAGACGACCGACGTAGTACTGGCCTGGCGAAGAAATGCGATGGGCAAGGCCAAGAGCTGGTTGATTCGCCAGATCCCGGCCCTGTTCGCTCAGGGTAAATAGCGGCTCGGATCAGCCTCGACTGAAACGGGGCAGATGACGATCCAACCAGCCAAGCACCATATCAAACACACCGGTGTGCATCAGCCAGGCCATGCCAAAACAGGCTACCGAAAAAGCGCCCACATAAATATCGCTCCACCAGTGTGCACCGCCCATGACCCGAGGTGCGGAGAAAACGACCACAAAGACACAGCCCCAGAGCCCCGCCTTCCAGGACAGAAAGCGCCAGACAAAGGCGGTAAAGATCATCAGCATCAGGCCGTGATCACCGGGAAAACTGTCTCCGGAAGCGTCTTTGGTCTTGAAACTGGCCAACTCGGTCAGACGATAAACATTATCAAAGGTCAGAGTCGGGCTCGGTCTTTCTACCGGAATGGCTCGGCCCAGCTGGTTGAGACCAATCGCCGTCAGCAGCATCATCAAACCGATAATCAACAGCTGGCGCTTTTGCTCCTTGCTGGCTGCTCGATAATAGCTGTAGTAGACCACGCCCATCGCCAGCAGGGCCACTCCATCAAAGGCTCGATTATTGGCAATGGCAACGGCCGTGACCCAATCATCACTCGCGCCAATCTTGTGGTTAAAATAATAAAAAATGGCTTTATCGATATCGAACCAGAAACCATGATTCGGCAGCCAGAACCAGCTGCCCAGCACGGCTATTGCCACCAGGTTCCAGAACACCAGTTTATTGTATTGAATCGGCATAGCGCCCCCTTTGTAATAAGGCGAGCATTGTACGGAATTTTAATGATGCTGTGCAGCCGCTAAGCACCGAAACGGCCTGGTTAAATGGAGTGACATACCTTTCGTCCATTCAACCGGCAAGAAAATTAAATAACCGATCCCCAGGCAACGCCATTCGAGACAAAGGCCAGAGCAAATTATCCGCACCTGTACGGGCAAATGACCTGGCCCACGGAAATCTGTTCTCGGCCTGAACTCTGTCGCACTATCAGCAGCCGTGAGTTAACGTCACCCGGAAGGCAAATTTACGTTATTCCTTGTTAAAAAGCCCGCTTATGAAATTACCGTATGAAAGGTCAGTATTTTCCTCTTTTTCCTTGCTTTCGTCGGTACAGCTGATTCCTTCTCCTGCATAGCGTGCAAAGCAGTCGGCCAGGAGTGTCGTCACCTTGGCGCTCAGGCCTGCGCCTTCGGCCAGAGCAATAACCTTATGGTAATAACTGGGCGGCCGACCATAGCCATCAAATATGTCGAGTAGTGACAAAACCTGCCGCTGATTGTTGCTATCACCCTTGTCCGTCAATAATCGAGTCTTCTCAACATGCATCATCAAGGAGGGATATTCCCCCTTCAAACCAAGTTGCAGGTTTTGCTCCATGCTGGATGTTTTACCCTGAGCAGAACGTAGCTCATAGTAGGATTGTCTGACAAAGTTCTGGTGCCGGGTATGCACATTGACGGCGCCCCGAATACTGAGTTCGCCAGATGCCAGCTCTCCCCTGGCCATGGATTCTCTGGCATCAACGATATGCTGCAAACCACGCCATATATTGTCTGTTTGTCGACTTTTACTGATTTTTTGCCAGTGACGACGCTCCTGAACAGGACTGGAAACATCGGGGTAGTGTTTGTCGGCGTAGTCAAGCAGCATGTTATAACGATCCTCGGCCGAGTCATGATCCTTGTTGAAACGACTCAACAAGGAATCCATCTTGCCGGCGGATTTTTCAAGTACTCCACTCACAGTCTCGCCGAAGGGAATACTTTCGGCATTCAAATTGACGGATGCCAAGGCATTTTTAACAAGTTCGTTATCACTGGACTGCCGCTGCTTGTTCATTTCCTCCCAGGAAGTCAACTTGTCCAGCAGGGTAAACATGGCCTCACTGTTGTAACCTGCTGCTATCATCAAATCCAGTCCCAACTTGTCGGCTTCTTCTTCCTGCCTCCGCGTCCATCCTGGATTAATAAAGCCATCCGAGACCATCAACGCCGTAAATGCATTCTCTATTCGACGTTCATCTTCACTGCGGATGACTCCCGTATCATTACTTTTAAAATTGGCAAACAGAGCCGCAGCCACCACCGCTTTTTTCTGGAATTTTACGAAAACATCGCTGCTGTTATGGTTACGTATGGTGTGAGCCAATTCGTGAGCCAGTAGTGCTGCCAGCTCATCGGTGGTTTCCAGATCCTTCAACATGGCATAGGGAATATAAATGTTGCCGTCGGCACTCGCTCTGGCACCGAGAGCAGTATCCGCGAACAAATAGGCTCGGCCGGGAAGATCACTAATACCGGAGGCCTGTTTCAGTTTCTCCAACTGCTCGTTAATATAGGTCTCTGCGGCAGGGTGACTGATCAGTCCCAACCCGAGACTTTGATTACGATAGCGATCCTGCTCCTCCCCTATGCCGAGCAGACCGCTGGAATACTGCTCGCCGGTTTGAGACAGTAGCGTTTTATCCGCATTCAGGCGACTAGGCAGTACGCTAGAGCTACATCCCGACAGCAACATGGTAATGACAACAAGAGCTGAAGTTAACAGTCTCATTTGCATTCTCCATTGCCGAGTCCACGTGTCGCAGCATCAAGATTGGCAGCCAGCACATTTTTACAGGAACTGTTCAATTCATAGGTTCTATCTGTACGAACCATTCTTTTTTTTATTGAATAGCGCTCATTTTCAATCTCCACAACGTAGTGCCCACTCGGTTTTACTTCGAGTATATTCAACGGTAATGCAAGCGTCCCGGCATCCACCTTCTTCACTCGCTCAAGGCTGACAGGGTCAAACAGATTTATTTGTGCCCTCCTGAATTCCGTAACCTTGATGACATCACTTGCCTGTGCGGCCAGTATTGTCAGTGAAAGCATCAGAAATATTGTTATTCTCTGCACTGCGTACTCCTTCCGGTGGTTGATAGAATCGGTATAGACGTTTTGGAAATGAGGTGATGCGTTCGACTAGGCTAAGACGCTCGAGGACGATACCCGCGCCAAAAATTTCGATGAAACCCGCCCAGGTTGCTACCGATAAATCAAGTAAGCTGAACTGAACCCAACACACTAAGGCGACATAGAATAAGATAGCCAGCCAAAAACGAAGGGCCGGGTAAGAGAGGCGGATCCGGCTGACTGCAAAGCCACACAGCCGTCCGAAGAAAGTCGAATAACGGAGGTAATCGTTATCTTCACGCAGGGAATCTTCGTTGTTTGTTTTACGAAAACACACAAAACAGGCAATAGGCAGCAGCAAAAAAAACTGCACCCATGGCAGCGACAACCCTTCCATACCGTCAGGCCAGCGTGGAGTAGCCGCCTTGAACTGCTCCCCCCAGGTCAGCAGATTGTCCAGCGCCATGGCGTGATAATAGGCGCCCGGAAGAATCTCCCGGGTCGGAGTAAATACCACATCCTGAATACCGGTCAGGCTGGCACCGTAAACAACGACCCTGTCTTTTAGGTGATCATCCAGCTCGGCAAGGGCTTCATCTTCGGTACGGCCGACCGGGTTGATAAGATCCCGGACAAAAACGGTTGTTGAATAAGGTACTGGCGTCTCGACTTGTGTGAAACCACGCAACAGGCTGTCGAGAAAATTATAATCCTGTGCTGTATCTGGTGTCATCCAGGCCTGATTACGAATATTATTTTTCGTGCCCCAGAAGATATTCATATCTCCACGAGATTCTGTGTTCTCGAGCTCATGATTCAAGTCGTTGACGATCGCGAAAGCCGCCGATGGCAGCTCGTTATTACCCTGTGTATAGGCCCGCGCAACGAAGTCCATGGGATCCATAACGATTTGAGGTAATACCGGAGTTACCAATCCGACCAGCTCCGGCCAAAAATTCTTCAACCATCCCAGTGACGGTGCCGAAAGGTATACTTCAATCCCGGCTGCCCGGTAGTTTTTCAGCACATCAACCAGCTCTTTAGCGCCGGGCTTGAGCTGGTTCATCCAATAAAAGTCGATAAACAGGGCGCGTGGTTGATGAACAAGCAGATCATCCAGAATTGAAGCATGAAAAGAGTAAGGCGCGGGCCATTGTCCCCGCAGAACGGCATCGACTATCTCATCCGTCAGAAGCAATACCACCACTTCATCCTGCCGGGTATCAGGATAAATCCAGTGCCCCGCTTGGGTATTGATAAGATCCTGGACATACTTATCCAGGTGCTCGCCAAAGCCGAAAGGCGAAACAACCAAGACTGCCCACATCAATAATGTCAGCAAAAAAGCATGAAACAGACGCCGAATCCAGTTGGGTAGTTTAAGCAGTTCCCTTGCCAATACTTGTTCCCTTGTATATTTACCCACGACGCAAACGTCAAATATTGACGCAATTACCAAATTATACCCATACGAAACCTTAATACAAACCCGATTACAATTACATTAGCCTCCAAGTAAACCGACTATTTGGGCTTTCATAACCCAAAGGGGTCTGATCGCAATGCAATAAATGCTATTTTGTTGATTCTACGTACGGGGGTTCAATGGCCTGTCTTAAATACCTCAGTGATATTTCATAGTACCTCTGCTTATCACCGCTTCCGGTGAGTGAAATGAAACCGGGGTATTCGAGGAATTCTGATATAAAAGACGAATAAAGTATGATCGATTGGGATTAGCAATCCTTGGATGATGCTCAAATCAAGGTGCCTCTGGGGGGAAAATAGAGCCCAGTCCTCAAACCGAGGCAAAGACGATGTAAAGTGAAGTCTATTGACTAATGCAAAAGGGATCTCTTGGACGATGACGGCCACAGGGGAAAGCAGCACGATATGAAACTGGCCGAAAGTACCCTAGCCCAACGGATACAACCGACCTCTGCACAACCTTAGGATCTGTGTATAGATAAAGCGTATAGCTATGATGAAATTCGTAGACTGTGACACAACTTCGATGTTCCCGCTCATTTATTAGCCTTCTCGGGTATATTTTAAGCAACTTATTCGGCTGATATACAAAAACTGACCATAACTGGCCATAAAGGCAGGAAAATCATTACCTAGTGTAGCTCACCGAATATAGTGCTTCCCGATTTTCTCCGGGGCAGCCACACGAGCTGTTTTGAATAACGGTCAAAATAGTGAAGGGACGCCAAATGGTCACGATTTGGTCACGAAAGGTGGTTTTACAACATGGGAAAAGACGAGTTTGCTGAACGACAGACAGTAAAAAGCCCTTAGCTTTCACAAGCTAAGGGCTTCTCTAATAATGGCGGAGTGGACGGGACTCGAACCCGCGACCCCCGGCGTGACAGGCCGGTATTCTAACCAACTGAACTACCACTCCGCAAAGCTTGATAGTACGGGACTAAATTGGGTGCCTGGCAGTGACCTACTTTCACATGGCAGCTGCCACACTATCAT
>JAAEZO010000178.1 GCA_018222825.1 Gammaproteobacteria bacterium | reverse complement strand
CTGTCGCTGGGTAATGTGCTGGATGCAACCTGGCCCAACGACATGGGCCCGGTGGCCAAGGTACTGCACTGGTTCAACCAAATCGGCAAGTTTGTCAGTGGCGAACCCCGTGAAGCCAATACCGAAGGCGGTGTGTTCCCGGCCATTTTCGGCACCGTGTTCATGGTGATCCTGATGGCCATTATCGTGACCCCGCTGGGGGTGGTGGCGGCCATTTATCTGCACGAGTATGCGGGCAAGAACAACCTGACCAAGATTATTCGCATCGCGGTGATCAACCTGGCGGGCGTGCCGTCCATCGTGTACGGGGTGTTCGGCCTGGGGTTCTTCGTCTACATGGTGGGGGGATCGCTCGATCAGCTGTTTTACCCCGAGTCGCTGCCCACACCGACCTTTGGTTCGCCCGGGGTGCTGTGGTCGGCGCTGACGCTGGCCATTCTGACCCTGCCGGTGGTGATAGTGTCTACCGAAGAAGGGCTGTCGCGCATTCCGAGCGCGGTACGCCAGGGCTCGCTGGCGCTGGGAGCCACCAAGGCGGAAACCCTGTGGCGCATCGTGATCCCCATGGCCAGCCCGGCCATCATGACCGGTCTTATTCTGGCGATTGCCCGGGCCGCGGGTGAAGTGGCACCGCTGATGCTGGTGGGGGTGGTGAAGTTGGCGCCCAGCCTGCCGGTAGATGGCAACTTCCCCTACCTGCATGTAGAGCGTAAATTCATGCACCTGGGCTTTCATATTTACGATGTGGGTTTTCAGAGCCCCAACGTGGAGGCAGCGCGACCACTGGTATACGCAACCTCCTTCCTGCTGGTGACGGTGATCGTCGGTCTTAACCTGACCGCCATCGGTATTCGTAATCACCTGCGTGAAAAATTCCGCTCTCTTGATCAGTAAGTTCAGGGCAGCCCATCATTTTGAGGTAATAAGATGATTAATGTAGCAACCACCATGAACGAGGATGCGACCCTCGATCTCGGCAAACTGACCGACGAGCAGACGGCGTTGAAGATCCGTGACCTCAACCTGTTCTACGGCAGCAAGCAGGCGCTGTTCAACGTGGACATGAACATCGCCAAGGGCCAGGTGACCGCCTTCATCGGGCCGTCGGGCTGTGGTAAATCGACGCTGCTGCGCTGTATCAACCGCATGAACGATCTGGTGGACAATTGCCGCATCGAAGGCGAAATTCTGCTGCACGATCAAAACATCTACGGCAAGGGTGTGGATGTGGCGGCCCTGCGTCGGCAGGTCGGCATGGTATTCCAGCGGCCCAATCCGTTCCCCAAGTCGATCTACGAGAACGTGGTGTACGGCCTGCGGTTGCAGGGCATCAATGACCGTCGTCGGCTGGACGAGGCGGTAGAGCGTTCATTGCGCGGCGCGGCGCTGTGGGATGAAGTCAAGGATCGCCTGCACGAGAACGCCTTTGGCCTGTCGGGTGGTCAGCAGCAACGACTGGTGATTGCCCGGGCCATTGCCATCGAGCCGGAAGTGTTGTTGCTGGATGAGCCGACCTCGGCGCTGGATCCCATCTCGACGCTGGTGATTGAAGAGCTGATCAGTACCCTCAAGCAACAGTTCACCGTGGTGATTGTTACCCACAACATGCAGCAGGCGGCTCGCGTGTCGGATCATACCGCCTTCATGTACATGGGCGAGCTGATAGAATATACCGATACCAATACCCTGTTCACGACGCCGGCCAAGAAAAAGACCGAAGATTATATTACCGGCCGCTACGGTTAAGGAGCACAGCGATGATGGACAACAACAACCTCAAGAAACACATTTCCGGCCAGTTCAATAGCGAGCTGGAAGGCGTCCTTAACCAGGTGCTGGTCATGGGCGGCCTGGTGGAGCAGCAACTGACCGATGCCATTACCGCGATCCACAAGCAGGATCTGGATATGGCCCGGCAGATAGTGGCCAACGATCACAAGGTAAACGGACTCGAGGTGCAGATCGACGAAGACTGCACGCGAATCATTGCCAAACGTCAGCCGGCGGCCTCGGATTTGCGACTGGTACTGGCGATCATCAAGACCATTACCGATCTGGAACGCATCGGCGATGTGGCCAAACGCATCGGCATGATGCTGCTGGATAACGCCAACAAGAAGCAGCCCCCGCTGGTGTCGATGGAAAACATGGGCCGGCGTACCGTCAAGATGCTGCATGATGCGCTGGATGCCTTTGCCCGCATGGACGTGGAAGCGGCGATAGAAGTACACAAGGAAGATTCAACGGTCGATCGGGAATATGAGTCGATCATTCGCGAATTGATGACTTTCATGATGGAAGATCCGCGTTCTATCCCGCATGTGCTGAATGTGCTGTGGTGTGCGCGCTCGCTGGAGCGGGTAGGGGATCGAGTGCAGCATATCTGTGAATACATCATTTATTTCGTCAAGGGCAAGGATGTGCGTCACACCAGCGACGAAGACATTCACAGCATGCTGGACCGATAAACGGCAATGGTCGCAGCTCGCCCGAGCTCGCTTTTCATTTGTTTAAAAAAACGCGCCTTGGCGCGTTTTTTTATGGCTGTTTTTGTATAACAGCGACCAGCTTGTCGCAAGCAAACCATAGCCCCGTTCAGGCCTGTTTTGCTGAAGATGGGGATGAATTTAACCAGGGTATCTTGGAGATTTATATCATTGAATTATATGTAATATTATAAAATAAATGACTTTTTATGCACAATTTGTAAAGATCATGTGAGTACACATTGCAATTCCACTTTGCCACTGCCTCCCTTCACGAGGTAAACTGTCGCTCCCAAGCGATTAGGGTTAGTGATCGGTCTTAAACATAACTACTGACAACTAGAATAGAAGAAGCAACTATGACGGAACGTACTCACCTCGGCACTTTGCAAGTCGCTACCGTTCTTCATGATCTGGTAGTAAATGAAATCATCCCCGGTACTGGCGTTGAGCCGGCCGACTTTTGGGCCGGTATGGATCAAATCGTCAACGATTTGGCTCCCAAGAACCGCGCCCTGCTGGAAAAGCGGGAGCAGCTGCAACGTCAAATCGACGAGTGGCATCGTGCCCATGCCGACCAGACTTTTGATGCGGCAGCCTACAAGCAGTTTCTGACCGACATCGGCTACCTGTTGCCGACCGTGGCAGACTTTGCCATCAGCACCACCAATGTGGATGCCGAGCTGGCGACCCTGGCTGGCCCTCAGCTGGTAGTACCGGTCAACAATGCCCGTTACTGCCTGAACGCCGCCAACGCACGTTGGGGTAGCCTGTACGATGCACTGTACGGCAGCGATATCATCTCCGATGCCGATGGCGCCGAAAAAACCAAGGCATTCAACCCGCGCCGTGCGGCCAAGGTTGTTGCCTGGGGTCGTAACCTGCTGGATCAGGCGGCACCGCTGGCCAACGGCAGCCACGCCGATGCTACCGGCTATCAGGTGGTTGACGGTCAGCTGCAGGTAACCCTGGAAAACGGTGAAGTCACTACCCTGGCCGACACCAGCAAGTTTGCCGGTTACAACGGTGATGCTTCCGCTCCGGTTGCCGTGTTGCTGCGTAATAACGGCCTGCACATCGAGCTGCAGTTCGACCGCACCAACCAGGTTGGTAAAGACGACAAGGCCGGTATCAAGGACTTGCTGCTGGAATCTGCCCTGTCCACCATCATGGACTGTGAAGACTCCGTTGCCGCCGTTGATGCCGAAGACAAAGTCGGCGTGTACCGCAACTGGCTGGGCCTGATGAAAGGCACCCTGACCCAGAAGGTACAGAAGGGCGATAAAGAAATCGTCCGTAGCCTGAACCCGGATCGCGAATACCTCAATCCTCAGGGCGAGCAATTTAGTCTGCACGGCCGAAGCCTGCTGTTCGTGCGTAACGTGGGTCACCTGATGACCAACGAAGCGGTACTGGACAAAGACGGTAACGAAGTGCCGGAAGGCATTATCGATGGTCTGGTAACCTGCCTGATTGCTCTGCACGATCTGAAAGGCAACGGCAAGTTCAAAAACTCCCGTACCGGCAGCGTTTATATCGTTAAGCCCAAGATGCATGGTCCTGAAGAAGTCGCCTTCGCCTGCGAACTGTTCGCCCGTGTCGAGCAGGTACTGGGTCTGGCCAAGAATACCCTGAAAGTGGGTATCATGGACGAAGAGCGCCGTACCAGTGTCAACCTGAAAGCCTGTATCTATGAAGCCCGCGAGCGTGTTGTGTTCATCAACACCGGCTTCCTGGACCGTACCGGTGATGAAATTCACACCAGCATGGAAGCCGGCCCGGTTGTACGCAAAGGCAACATGAAGCAACAAGCCTGGATTGGCGCCTACGAAAACAACAACGTAGACATCGGTCTGGCTGCCGGCCTGCAAGGCAAGGCTCAAATCGGTAAAGGCATGTGGGCGATACCCGACAACATGGCCGACATGATGGAGCAGAAAATTGCTCACCCCATGGCCGGTGCCAACACCGCCTGGGTTCCGTCTCCGACTGCTGCCGTGCTGCACACCACCCATTACCACCAGGTGAATGTGAAGGCGCGTCAGGATGAGCTGAAGTCACGCGAAGCGGCCAGCCTGGACGAACTGCTGACCATACCGCTGCTGGCCAACCCGGAAAAGCTGACTGCCGAAGAAATTCAGCAGGAGCTGGACAACAATGCCCAGGGTATCCTTGGTTATGTTGTGCGCTGGATTGATCAGGGTGTGGGCTGTTCCAAGGTGCCGGACATCAACGATGTAGGCCTGATGGAAGACCGCGCCACGCTGCGTATCTCTGCTCAGCACATTGCCAACTGGCTGCGTCACGGCATTCTGAGCAAGGATCAGGTGATGGAGTCCATGCAGCGCATGGCCGCCATCGTTGATCAGCAGAACGCCGCCGATCCGCTGTATCGCAACATGGCGCCCGGCTTCGATGGCATCGCCTTCAAAGC
>JAAEZO010000177.1 GCA_018222825.1 Gammaproteobacteria bacterium | reverse complement strand
GGTACAGCAAAACCCGCTACGGTTATGCCCGGGGCCGGGAAACACGGCAGTTTGTGAACAATATTCGGCAGTATTACCAGAGCCTGCTGTGGCAAGACAACTCGGGTACCGACCCGGGCCTGACCGCCCAGCATGAGAGCCCACCGGCAGAACCGGAAAGTTAACAGTAATGTCACTTTACCCGAGCGGCTCAAGCTGATATTTAGTGCTGTAACACTACATTCTGCTGGCGATAGCCAATTATGTCGCCAGCAATTCGGTATCGATTTAAAGAGGAATGAATCATGTTGAAACGAAGACGTACCCTACTGAAGCAGCGCAAGCCGGCAAGCTGGTCACACCGCCGCAAAATACTGCTGCAGGATGTTCGCCGCAAAATACTGCGCCGTAACAATACCTATTTCCTGACCCAGATAAACGTCGAGTCGGCGGCCTGACGCCGCCCTCATGTCATGTTTGCACTGTATCTGCTATCCGAACATGACCCATCAAAGCCCAATCATTAACCACTAACCGTTAACGTACCGTAATCACCCCACAGGTGGCGCCGTGGTTCACCTTGTGAGATACGCTGCCCATCACCAAGCCGGCCAGATCCCCCAGCCCACGACAACCCATTACGATCACATCGACACCGAGCATCTTCGCCTGCTGCATGATGGCGCGCGCCGGCTCTCCCCGCGCTATATGAGTCTGAAAATGAGTCACGCCGAGCTTTCTGGTCTCGGCTTCGGCGCCGGCGATCACTTTCTTTCCGGCCGCCTCCATCTCCTTGAGTTCATCTCCAATGGCAACGGCGCCAATCCCCCAGATCAGCGTCGCCTCATGCGGCAGGACTTCGGGCACATGCAGAATATGCAGCGTGGCATCGTCCTGGCGCGCCAGATGGCATGCCAGTTTCAGCGCCTTTCTGCCATGTTCTGAGCCGTCCACGGCCACCAACAGTGATTTATACATACCCTCTCCTTTTATCCATAAAGGCTCCCGCGGCCCCTGCTATCCATACTAGACCAAGAACTTTACGTGAGTGCTGAGAGGCTGTCTCTTGAACACAAATTCAGAACAGGAGAACAGCTTGTTTTTTAGCTCAATGTTTGCACATCGGACAAAGGGCCTGCTCCGCCGACTCGCTATGAATACATCCATGTACGCTCTTCGTTTCGTCCCTGAAATGGAAGGTCGGCTGAGCAGATCCCTTTGTCCTCCATCAAGCTCCGGCTCCGGCATCGGCTGTTGGTAATACCAACAGCTAACTCCGACGTCAAGAAGAGGCTGCAGGGATTGCCTAAGCCGACCGTCACATGACAGGGATGTCATGTGCTGAGCGTCACAGGGATGTGTTCGCAGCGAGTCGGAGTAGGTAAGCCCTGTTGCCTCTTTATCCCGCTAGCTGATTTGTGAATAAGAGAAAAAGTGAGGGAAATCACCCCCACTTTCATAAAAAACGCCGGCTAAGCCGGCGTTTGAATGGTTATTTCTTCTTGTTGAAGCGCATCATGCGTTTACGTTTACGCATCTGGGTTTCGGTCAGTTTGTTCTTGATGCCCTCGTACGGGTTGGCACCTTCATTGAACTCGACCCGAATCGGGGTACCCATCACCTGCAGCGAACGACGGAAGTAGTTGATCAGGTAGCGCTTGTAAGACTCCGGCAAATCCTTGACCTGGTTGCCGTGCACTATGATGCGCGGCGGGTTGTAGCCACCGGCATGGGCGTACTTGAGCTTGACCCGGCGACCGCGTACCAGCGGTGGCTGGTGATCGTCCTGCGCCATCATCATGATACGGGTCAGCATGGAAGTATTGACCCGCTTGGTAGCGGACTGATACGCCTCCACCACGGAGCCGAACAGATTGCCCACGCCACTGCCGTGCAGCGCCGAAATAAAGTGCAAACGGGCAAAGTCGATAAAGCCGAGGCGACGGTCCAGCTCACGCTTGATATCGTCCTTCACATCCTCATTCAGGCCATCCCACTTGTTCACTGCCAGCACGATACTACGACCGGCGTTGAGCACGAAGCCCAGCAGGCTGAGATCCTGATCGGAAATGCCTTCGCGGGCATCCAGCACCAGCAACACCACGTTGGCGTCTTCAATCGCCTTCAGGGTCTTGATTACCGAAAACTTTTCAACGGTTTCATGCACCTTGCCCCGACGACGAACCCCGGCGGTATCGATCAGGATATAGTCCTGCTCGTCCCGCTTCATCGGAATGTAGATGGAGTCGCGGGTGGTGCCCGGCATGTCATACACCACCACCCGGTCTTCACCGAGAATACGGTTGGTCAGGGTGGACTTGCCCACGTTGGGGCGACCGACGATGGCCAGCTTGATGGGCAGATCGTCGAACGGCACCGCCTGTGCTTCGTCAATCTTGTCCATCGCCGCGATAACGCTATCGATGTCGTCGCCGTCGAAGTCCACCTGATCGAAGTCGAATTCATCGGCCTCGGCAGCCTCGCCTTCAACAGCGGCTTGCGCTTCGGCTTCAGCCACAGCCGCCAATTCTTCCAGCTGGGGAGCCAGAGCCGTTTCCAGCAGGCTCAGCACGCCCCGGCCATGGGTCGCGGCGATAGGGTAAAGCTCGCCGAGGCCCAGCTGATAAAATTCGCTGACGGCGGAATCGGCATCGATACCGTCAGTTTTATTGACCACCAGCAGGGTGTCTTTCTGGCAACGACGCAGGTGCGCGGCGATGGCTTCATCGGCCGAAGTCAGACCGGCGCGCGCATCAACCATGAACAGCACCACATCGGCTTCGTCGATGGCCGCCAGCGACTGTTCGGCCATTTTCAGCTCTATGCCTTCTTCGGTGCCGTCGATACCGCCGGTGTCGACCACGATGAATTCCAGCTCGCCAATCTTGGCCTGGCCATATTTGCGGTCCCGGGTCAGGCCGGGAAAGTTCGCCACCAGCGCATCACGGGTACGGGTCAAGCGGTTAAACAGGGTGGATTTGCCCACATTGGGGCGGCCCACCAGAGCCACTACTGGCATCATAAAATCAGTCTCCAAAAAACAATAACGGCTCCTGATCCGAGATCAGGAGCCGGTGTGTCACTTCCGCCGGGATCAAGGCTGGCCGATGGCCACCAGATCTCCGCCGCGGCTTTGCACATAAAGGGTATCGCCGGCCACGACAGGCGCCACATACAGCCCCTCGCTGTCGATACGCTGCAAGGACTTGAGCACGCCACTTTGACGATCAAACCAGTACAGATAACCTTCAGCGTCGCCTGCTACCAGGTAATCACCGAACACCACAGAGGCCGTCAGCTGGCGATTTTCCAGCTCGGTATTCGACCACAACTCCATGCCACTGCGCGCATCCACTGCAAACAGATGACTGCGGCTGTCGCTGATATAGAGCTGGCGACCATCGGTGCTCAGATCCTGAGAGCCCTGGTACTGGCGCTTCCACAATTCCTGCCCCGAAATCAGCTGATGGGCGGTCAATTGGCCATTATAAGCGATAGTGAACAGGATATCGCCCAGAATCACCGGTTTTGCGGCCACATCGACCATGCGCTCCAGCTCGGTGGCACCGCGAGGGCTGGCAATACGGGTATCCCGTACCGGCTGACCATTGGCCAGCAGGGCAATGCCCAGGCGGCCGTCGGCCCGGCCGTAGAGTACGGCTCCGCCGGTGGTGACCGGGGTGGCCATGCTGCGCAGAGTCAGGCTGGGCTGCTCGTTGCGCAACTGCCACTGCTGCTCGCCGGTGACCGCATCCAGCGCCACCAGATTACCGGCGCTGGTGTGCACTACGACTTTACCTTCGTCTACCGCCGGTGCAGCCAGCACCTCACCGGGAACTTCACGCGTCCACAGCAGCTTGCCTTCAGACTGGGAAACGGCGTAAACCAGACCGTTTTCGGAGCCAAAGTACAGGTTGCCATAGGCAGCGGTAAGACCGCCGGAAATACGCGGGCTGCGCTGGTTTTCATTGATGTCCAGCTTATCCAGCCGCAACTGCCACGCTCGATCACCGTTGTCACGGTCATAGGCGGCCAGCACACCGTCGCGGGAGGCGGCAAATACCCGCTCTCCGTCAACCACGGGGCTGAGCTGGGAATAGAAGTCGCCAACACCATTGCCGACCGAGGTCGACCAGCGCGCCTTGGTATTCAGGGTATTGTTGATATCGGGCAGAGGGTTTGCCTGAGTCACTTCCGGCTGGCTGGAGCAGGCGCTCAGGCCCATTCCCAATACCAGCGGCAACATGATGGTTAACCGTTTACGCATGATCATTCCTCGTCACTCAGCTCGGCGGATACCGCCAGGTTATCCAGCTTCAGCTGCAGACCCGGATTATCGTTCAGGCCACCGGCATCCCGCGCCGCGCGATAGGCATCACGGGCGTCATCGACCTTGCCTTCGGCCATCAGGATATCGCCCTGCACTTCGCTGCGCTGGGCCGTGAAGGCATCGGCGGTGATGGCGTCAAGATAGGACTGGGCATCGGCCAGCTGATTCTGTGCCAGTAACACGCGGGCCAGACGCAGACGAATGGTATCGCTCAGGGCTACATCGTCGGTACCGGCCAGGGCTAGCTCCAGCTGCTGTTGAGCCAGATCCAGCTTGTTGGCCTTGACCGCTTCGGCCGCCAGCAGCAGGGCCGCCAGTTCGCCGTAGTTGTTGCCCTGGTTCTGCTCGACGAAGGCCGCGGTCTCGTCGAAGGCCGCGGGCCCTTGACTGGCCAGTTGCTTGCTTATCTGCGCAAAGGCATCGGCGCCGGCGGCGCGCGTCTCAATTTGATGACTCTGGTAATAACGCCAGCCAAACAAGCCGCCCAGGCCAATCACCGCGCCCAGAATAATGGACTTGCCATACTCCATCCACCAGCGTTTGAGGGTCTCGAGTTGCTGATCTTCCGTACTGTTGAAATCCACTTAGATCCCCTTCTTGAGCTGTTCAATCATGTCGTTAACCGCCAG
>JAAEZO010000012.1 GCA_018222825.1 Gammaproteobacteria bacterium | reverse complement strand
GAGCCTTCAATCAGGCCTTTGTGCCGGTGATGACCGAATACAAGCAAACCCGCAGTTTCAAGGACACTCAGGATCTGCTGGCCGCGGTATCCGGCACCCTGGGAGGAATCGTGACCCTGGTGACACTGGCCGGGATGATTGGCTCCGGGGTGGTCACCGCGCTGTTCGGTGCCGGCTGGTTTATGGAATGGTTGAACGACGGCCCCGAGGCTTACAAATTCGAGCTGGCCACGTTACTGCTGAAGATCACTTTTCCCTACCTGTGGTTTATCAGCTTCACCGCCATGGCGGGCGCCATTTTGAACACCTTCGGCAAGTTTGCGGTGTCGTCCTTTACCCCGGTGTTTCTCAATGTGGCCTTGATTGCCGCCGCACTCTGGCTGTCGCCGCGACTGGAACAACCGGAAATGGGGCTGGCCATCGGCGTGTTTGCCGGCGGCTTGATCCAGTTTCTGTTTCAGTTTCCCTTTCTGGCGAAGCTGCACCTGCTGGTGCGACCGCGCTGGGCCTGGCGTCATCCCGGTGTGGTGAAAATTCGCACCCTGATGATTCCGGCGTTGTTCGGGGTGTCGGTCAGCCAGGTTAATCTGCTGTTCGATACCATGCTGGCATCGTTTCTGGCCACCGGCTCCATCAGTTATCTGTATTACTCCGATAGGCTGCTTGAATTCCCACTCGGCCTGTTCGGCATCGCCATTGCGACCGTGATTTTGCCGGCGTTATCGAGCCGGCACGTGGATGAGTCCAAAGACGGCTTTGCCGCCACCATGGACTGGGGCGTACGTATGGTATTGCTGATGGGCTTTCCCGCCATGCTGGGGTTGATTGTACTGAGCGAGCCCATGCTGCGGGTCTTGTTCATGCGCGGTGAGTTTGGTGTGACCGAGGTGACGGCGGCGGGCAAGAGCCTGGTGGCCTATGGCGTGGGGTTGCAGGCCTTCATGCTGATCAAGGTGCTGGCACCGGGCTATTACGCCCGTCAGGACACCAAGACGCCGGTACGTTTCGGCATTATCGCCATGGTTGCCAATATGGTGTTCAATGCGCTGCTGATCTTTCCGCTCGGCTATGTGGGGCTGGCGCTGGCCACGGCGATGTCGGGCATCCTCAACGCCGGCCTGCTGGCCTGGGGTCTGAGCCAGCGCGACATCTATCATCCCAGTCGGCAGACCTTGATGTTTGCTCTCAAGGTGGCGTTGGCCAGCATGGGTATGGCGGCACTGTTGTGGTGGCTGTCACCGCCGCTGGCACAGTGGGCCGAGTGGGATCTGCTGAGCAGCAGTTTGCACCTGCTGAGCTATATCGGGGCCGGTGCCTTGTGTTACGGTGCCTTGCTGCTGGTGAGTGGCGTGCGGATAAAGCACCTTAAAACCGCATAGCAAAGGCTGATTCCGAGGGCCGGCTGAGGTATAATCCGCCGATTTACAGAGGCCGGCATCGGAGTATATGGAGCTTATTCGCGGGATTCACAACATCAAACCATGGCATCGCGGCTGTGTGCTGACCATTGGTAATTTTGATGGGGTGCACCTGGGGCACCAGGCCGTTTTAAGCCGCCTGGTCGAACAGGCTCGTCGGCTCAAGGTACCGGCCTGTGTCATGGTATTCGAGCCTCAGCCGCAGGAGCTGTTTACCGGTAGCGAAGCGCCACCCCGGTTGACCCGGCTGCGAGAGAAATATCAGCAGCTGGCGCGCCTCGGTATCGATCGTCTGCTGTGCGTGCGCTTCAATGCCGGCTTTGCCGCCCAGTCTCCGGATGAGTTTATTCGTGGCCTGCTGGTGGACAAGCTGGGAGTGCGCTTTCTGGTGGTCGGCGATGATTTTCGTTTCGGCCGGAACCGGGGTGGCGATTTCGAACTATTGACCCGAGCCGGTAAGGCCTTCGACTTCGAGGTGGTCAGCACCCAGAGCTGGCGCATGAACCGTCAGCGGGTCAGCAGCACCCTGATCCGCGAGGCGCTGGCGGCAGACCGGCTGGATGATGCGGCCAATATGCTGGGGCGGCCTTTCGTGCTCTGTGGTCGAGTGGCTCATGGCGCCAAGTTGGGGCGGACTATTGGTTTTCCCACCGCCAATGTGGCGCTCAAACGCCAGGTGATACCTGTGTCCGGCGTCTATGTGGTAGAGCTGTTACTGAACGGCCACCGTTACCCCGGGGTCGCCAATATCGGTGACAAGCCCACAGTCTGTGGCACCCGCGCCCTGTTAGAAGTTCATTTGTTTGATTTTTCCGGCGATCTGTACGGCAAACAAGTGGAAGTAGAGCTCCGCCATAAACTGCGGAACGAGCAAAAATTCGCTTCCTTTGCGCTGTTAAAGGAGCAAATTCAACGCGATGCCGCCGAAGCCCGCCAATGGTTTGGGCTGGCGTCATCAGAACCGAACGGAATGTAGGATTCATGAGCGACTATAAAAATACCCTGAATTTGCCCGAAACGGAGTTTCCCATGCGCGGTAACCTGGCTCAACGCGAGCCGGAGATGCTGAAACGCTGGATTGAGCAGGATTTGTACGGCGCCGTGCGTCAGGCCAAGGCCGGCAAGCAGCCGTTTATTCTGCACGACGGCCCTCCCTACGCCAACGGCAGCATTCATATCGGTCACTCGGTCAACAAGATCCTGAAAGACGTGATCGTTAAGTCCAAGGGACTGCTGGGTTACGACTCTCCCTACATTCCGGGCTGGGACTGCCATGGTCTGCCCATCGAACTTAAAGTGGAAGGCAAGATCGGCAAGCCCGGCGTCAAGGTGTCTGCCGCCGAATTCCGCGCCGCCTGCCGGGTCTACGCCCAGGAGCAGATTGAAGCGCAGAAAACCGACTTCATCCGTCTCGGCGTGCTGGGTGACTGGGAAAATCCCTACCTCACCATGAACTTCGGTACCGAAGCCAACATCATTCGTTCGCTGGCCAAGATCATCGACAACGGCCACCTGCACAAGGGCTCCAAGCCGGTGCACTGGTGTACCGATTGTGGTTCTGCGCTGGCCGAAGCCGAAGTGGAATACGAAGACAAGCGCTCTCCGGCGATCGACGTGCGCTTCAAGGCGGTGGACGAAGCGGCCGTGGCGGCGAGCTTCGACTGTGCCGATGGCCATACCGGTCAGGGCCCGCTGTCGGTGGTTATCTGGACCACCACGCCCTGGACCATGCCGGCCAACCGCGCGGTCGCGCTGCATGCCGAGCTGAGCTATGCCCTGGTACAGGTGGAAGGGGACAACCCCGAGCGTCTGATCCTGGCCGCCGATCTGGTCAAGGACGTGATGGACCGTGCCGGCATCAGCCATTATCACAACCTGGGCTACTGTGAAGGCGCGGCGCTTGAGCTGAAGCGCTTCCAGCATCCCTTCTACGACTTCGATGTGCCGGCGATTCTGGGCGAACACGTCACCACCGAATCCGGTACCGGTATCGTGCATACCGCCCCCGGTCACGGCCAGGAAGATTTCGTGGTCGGCCAGCAATACGGTCTGGAAGTGGCCAACCCGGTGGGGGGCAACGGTGTTTACCTGCCCGATACCGAGCTGTTTGCCGGTCAGCATGTATTCAAGGCTAATGACGCCGTAGTAGAGGTGCTGAAAGAGCGTGGCTCCCTGTTGCACCACCAAGCCTACACCCACTCCTACCCGCACTGCTGGCGCCACAAGACGCCGATCATCTTCCGTGCCACTCCGCAGTGGTTTATCAGCATGGATCAGGCCGGATTGCGCACCAAGGCGCTGGCCGAGATCAAAAAGGTGCAGTGGGTGCCCGAGTGGGGGCAGAACCGCATCGAGTCGATGGTAGAGAACCGTCCCGACTGGTGTATCTCCCGCCAGCGCACCTGGGGCGTCCCCATTGCCCTGTTTGTTCACAAGGAGACCCAGGCTCTGCATCCCCGCGCCACCGAGCTGATGGAAGCCGTGGCCAAGCGGGTGGAAGAAGCCGGCATTCAGGCCTGGTGGGATCTGGATCCGGCCGAACTGCTGGGTGACGAAGCCGACCAGTACGAAAAAGTGCTGGATACCCTGGACGTGTGGTTCGACTCCGGATCGACCCATTCCTCGGTCGTAGACGTGCGCCCCGAGTTCAAGGGGCACCCGGCCGACATGTACCTGGAAGGTTCGGATCAGCATCGCGGCTGGTTCATGTCATCCCTGATGATCTCCACCGCCATGAAGGGCCATGCTCCTTACCGGCAGGTGCTGACTCACGGCTTTACCGTGGACGGCAATGGCCGCAAGATGTCCAAGTCCATCGGTAACGTGGTTAGCCCGCAGCAGGTGATGAACAAGCTGGGTGCCGACATTCTGCGTCTGTGGGTCACCAGCACCGATTATTCCGGCGAGATGACGGTGTCCGACGAGATCCTCAAGCGCAGCGCCGATGCCTACCGCCGCATTCGTAACACCGCCCGCTTCCTGCTGGCCAACCTGAACGGCTTCAATCCGGCCACCGACATGGTCGCCGCCGATGACATGGTGTTGATCGACCGCTGGGCCGTGGGCCGAGCGCAGGCCATTCAGCAGGAAATCACCACCGCCTATGACGAGTACAACTTCCACCTGGTGACCCAGAAGCTGATGCAGTTCTGCTCGGTTGAAATGGGCTCCTTCTATCTGGATGTGATCAAGGACCGTCAGTACACCGCCAAGGCCGACAGCCTGGCCCGTCGTTCCTGCCAGACCGCGCTTTATCATATCGTGGAAGCACTGGTTCGCTGGATGGCGCCGATCATGAGCTTCACCGCCGACGAAATCTGGAACCTGCTGCCCGGCGAGCGAGCGCAATTCGTGTTTACCGAAGAGTTCTACGACGGGCTGTTTGGTCTGGCTGGCGACGAGCAGTTGAACGATGGCTACTGGGCCGAGCTGCTCAAGATGCGTCAGGCGGTGAACAAGGCGCTGGAAGCCGCCCGTAAAGACAAGGTGATTGGTGGTGCACTGGAAGCCGAAATCACGCTTTACGTGGAAGATGCCCTGGCGACCAAACTCCAGCAACTGGGTGACGAGCTGCGCTTCGTGATGCTGACCTCCAAGGTGAGCGTACAGCCGCTGTCCGAGGCCGGTGATGCCGCCGACACCGAGCTGGCCGGACTCAAGGTGAAAGTCGCCAAGAGCGATGCCGAGAAGTGCGCCCGCTGCTGGCACCATGTGGATGATGTCAACAGCCATGAAGGCCACGAGGGTATCTGTGGCCGCTGCGTGTCCAACGTGGCCGGAGACGGCGAAGTTCGCCGGTTTGCCTGATGGCTTCCTTGCGGGAAACCGGCCTGCGCTGGTGGTGGTTGGCGATAGTGGCCATAGCGGTGGATCAGCTGAGCAAATGGTTCACTGTGTCTTACCTTGCCTATGGCTACCCGGGGGTGGAGATCACCCCCTTCTTCAACCTGGTGCACGTTTATAACCCCGGGGCGGCGTTCAGTTTTCTGGCCGACCAGGGCGGCTGGCAACGCTGGTTTTTCGCCGGCCTGGCCTTTGCGGTGACCGTGCTGCTCAGCGTGTGGATGCACAAGCTGCCCAGGGGTGCCCGCTGGTTACCGGTGGCCTATGCATTGATCATCGGCGGGGCTATCGGCAACGTGATTGACCGCTTGATGCTGGGCCATGTGGTGGACTTTCTCGACTTTTACGTTGGTAACTGGCACTGGCCGGCGTTCAATCTGGCCGACAGCTTTATCTTTATCGGTGCCGCCATGATCATTATCGACAGCTTCAAGAAGGACAGCCCCCAATGAGCAAACAGATAGGTCCGCAGAGCGAGGTACTGTTTCACTTCACCATCAAGCTGCAAGATGGCTCGGTGGCGGACAGCACCCAGTTGCACGGTAAACCCGCCAAGCTGAAAATGGGCGATGGCAGCCTGACCCCGAGTTTTGAAGCTTGTTTGCTGGGCCTGAGTGAAGGTTCCAGTCACAGCTTTGAACTGGGGCCGGATGATGCGTTTGGCCCGGTCAATCCGGACAACATTCATCATATGGAGCGCAGCCGCTTTGCCGCCGACATGAGTCTGGAAGAAGGCGCTATTCTGTCTTTTACCCAGCCCAATGGCGCCGAGATCCCCGGCATAGTGCGCGGCGTGGCCGGTGATTCGGTCACGGTCGACTTCAACCATCCTCTGGCCGGCTGCCCGGTTACCTTCGAGGTGGAAATTCTGACCGTCGAGCAACAGGCTGTTGATAAAGAAGGTGCCTGACATGGATATTTTACTCGCCAACCCGCGCGGCTTTTGTGCCGGCGTCGACCGGGCCATCAGCATAGTGCAGAGCGCGCTGGAAAAATTCGAGGCGCCCATCTACGTGCGCCACGAAGTGGTGCACAACCGCTATGTGGTCAACAAGCTCAAGCAGGCGGGCGCGGTGTTCGTGGAAGAGCTGGATCAGGTGCCGGACGACAACATCGTCATCTTCTCTGCGCATGGCGTATCCAAGGCGGTACGCGAAGAAGCCAAGCGCCGCGGTCTCAAGGTGTTTGACGCCACTTGCCCGCTGGTGACCAAGGTGCACATGGAAGTACACCGGGCCAGCAAGAAGGGCATAGAGACCATTCTTATCGGTCATGCGGGCCATCCGGAAGTGGAAGGCACCATGGGCCAGTACGAAAGTGCCGACGGTGGCATGTATCTGGTGGAAAACCCGGAAGATGTGGCTCGGCTGGTGGTGAAGCACCCGAACAACCTGACCTTTGTCACCCAGACCACCCTGAGCGTGGATGAAACCTCGGATGTCATCGACTCCTTGCGTGCACGTTTCCCGACCATCGAGGGGCCGCGCAAGGACGACATCTGCTACGCCACTCAAAACCGGCAGGATGCGGTGCGCGAGTTGGCGGCCAAGGTGGATGTGATGCTGGTGGTGGGGTCTAAAAACTCTTCCAACTCCAACCGGTTGCGTGAGCTGGCCGAGAAAATAGGCACCCGGGCCTATCTTATCGATTGTGTCGAGATGATAGTGCCGAGCTGGCTGGAAGGGGCGGAACGCATCGGCGTTACCGCCGGTGCCTCGGCACCGGAAGTACTGGTACAGGAAGTGATCAGCCACCTGCAGTCTCTGGGTGGTAACACAGTGACCGAGCACCCGGGACGGGAAGAAAACATCGTGTTTGAAGTGCCGGCCGAGTTGAAGATCAAACAGCTATCCTGACATCGCACTTGATTGACTGAAAAGGCCTTCGATATCGAAGGCCTTTTTGTTTCCCTCGCATGTTGTTTTATCAGGTTGTTATTACCAGCAGACCGCCGGTGTCTTGCTGTTGCTTCTGCTCAGGGTCAGGGGACTGCAGCTGGTTGACCCTTCCTTGTCGTTCAGCTGGCTGGAGTCGCTCTTGGCGGTGGCAATCAGTTCATAATGACTGGCGCTGGCTCCGCTGACCGTGAAGGTGTAATCGGGGTGGGTGGGCAGAAAGCTGGCGCTTGCCTGACTGGTGCTCGCATATGTGGAATGAGAAATACGCCAGTCTTCCTGCTTCAATTGCATGCTGTACAGGCTCTGTATGGCCTCTATCCGTTTGCTTTTCAACAGGTAACCGGTGAACGAAGGGTAGGCGACCATCGCCAGAATCGCGACGATGGCCACCACTATCATCAGTTCTATCAGGGTAAAACCGGTACTCTTTTGCATCCAGAACATCCTTGTCTAAACGCCGAATATGGCCGAAGCTTAGTCACTGCAAATACGCCTGTCACCGGATTTTGTCTTCAGGGAGGAAGCCAATGCAAAAGCGCCAGGCAGGGTTGACTCTGATTGAACTGCTAATCGGCCTGGTAGTGATGGCGGTATTGCTGGCCATCGCCGTGCCCAGTTTTCAGAGCCTGCGTCAGCAGTACACGGTGCGCAGTGCCGGCATGGCCATCTATGCAGATCTGCAGCTGGCGCGCAGCGAGGCTATCAAGCGTAATAAGGACATCACCGTCTGTTTCAGCGGCTCGGGAACGGTCAACTGGAAGTATCAGCTCAATGAGCTGGCCGATTCGGCGAATTGCGGTGGAACCGTCAACCAGGTGATCGAGGAGACAGCCAGCCTGCACTATCCAGCGGTGACCTTGACTGCCAGCTATAGCCATCTCACTTTCAGACCGCGAAGAAACACCCTGACCTCCGGTAATGTCACCCTTTCCAGCGGCAGTCAGGCAATGAAGATCATCACCTGGAATAACAGTAAAATACGCACCTGTTCTGATGATCAGTTGATAGGGGTGCCCAAATGCTGAATATCGGTCGGCAAGGTGGCTTTTCGGTAGTGGAAATGCTGGTCTCTTTGGTGGCGGGCCTGGTGGTGGTGGCGGGCGCCATTTCCCTGTTTACCACCGTGATGGTATCCGGCAATACCACTTTGCTGTTGTCTCGTCTGAATCAGGATGTGCAAGCTATCACCGATATCATAGTGCGGGATATTCAGCGGGCGGGGTATCACCCCAGTGCGGCGGCAGAGCTGGCATTCGGAGTGCCGACATCCGCGGCCAGCTCGCCCAAATATGTGTTTTCAACGTCGGCCGATCTTCATACTTCCTCAGGCAGCATCCAGCCGGACTGTATCCGTATCAAATACTGGGATCCGGATCCCCCTTCAGGCACCGGTGCTGTGATGCGGGTATACAGTTACGACAAGGCCAATAAAGAGCTGAAAGTGGCCACCGACTATAACGAGCCCGCCATAGTGCCGCTGAGCACTCTGTGCGGCACCGGCAACAAACTGATATCGGAAGAAGAAATACTGATCGACAGCCTCAGCTTTGCGCTGGCTTCGGGTGCCAGTGCCAGCGGCATGCGCGCCATTGAGCTGGCTATTTCCACCTCTCATGCCTCCAGGCCGGCACTGACCATGAGCCTGCGGCGGCAAATAAAACTACGCAACGACGGTTATTAGTCATGAATAAGGTAAACGGATTTACCACCCTGACCATAACGCTGATGCTGGTGTCGATTCTGGTGTCGGTATCGGTATTTATCGGCAAGGCGTTGGTGTCTGAAAAACGCATAGCACTCAACGAAATCGAGTACCGGGTGGCGCATGCGGCCGCCGAACAGGGGATAGCCGAAGCCATGGCTTGGCTCAAGGTTGACTCGACGGCATCGGGCGCCTCGGGAACCGTAGCCAGCTCGGCGGCCCAGGCGAGCTACAGCGTCACCATGACCCCCAACGCGATTACTCCGGGCGTAATCGACATCCTGTCGGTGGCCACATTGCCCGGTGGCGGCCAGACCCGCATCAGCGTGCAGGTGGCCGAGCGCAGCATTCTCAACCCCAATCACTCCGGGCCAGCGGCGCCCATGCTGGTTGCTGGTAATCTACCGACCAACGGAAACATTACTGTAGTGGGTAACCCAAATGGCGGTGGCCCCGGCGTACCGGTTTCCGTCTGGTCAAATAAAGAAGTCAATATGGGGGGAAGCGCACAAACCTGTAGTCAGCAGGCTTATGCAGCAGGCTGCACGACAAACAATGCCTATAGCTATAAAGATGGTAGTAACACCGTCAAAGGTCCGGATATCGTAGAAAACGATGCCGGCTTTCCTGGTGATCTTGTCGATTATCTTTTCGGTGAGCCTGATACTCCCGAAGGGTGGATAAATGTCGAGAAACTAGCCACCGCAATAGTGGATTCCTGCAATGATCCGTTGATTACTGGCGGGGCGGGGCTTTTTATTGTTGAAGGAACATCAGATTGTACTTTAAGCCCAATGGGTTCAAAGTCGGCCCCGGTTATGGTCGTAATCAAGGATTCAACGCTAATGATTAATGGCAATGGTAGTTTTTATGGATTGATTTTTGCCTATGATTCAGATTCGACTGACGGGAATGATTACAAGATTAAATTGAATGGTGAAACTAAGTTTTATGGTTCCATGATCTCCAATTACAACGAGATAGAGTTGCCAAGTGGTAATTATGACTCTATCTACGATCAGGAAGTCATGTGCAATTTGTCGGCCTGTAATGGCAGTAGTGGTGGGGGAGAAAATCCCTTCGTCACTCTCAGCACGGTTCCCGGTAGCTGGAAAGACTGGTAGCAGGAGGCAGCATGAAACGGCAACAAGGGTTCGGCCTGATCGAGGTGATGATTGCCTTTATCGTGGTGGCGGTTACGGCAGGCTCGTTACTGCAACTGAACAAGAGTTATCTGGAGTACAGCCGGGATGGCCGTAATCGGGAGGTAGCCCTGCGGCTGGCCGAATCCAAGCTGGATGAACTCAGGTATTTTAGGAATCTGCAGGGATACCAGAACATCGTCAGTGGGAGCGAATCAACGGCGCTGGATGGAGTCACCTACGAACTCGACTGGACGGTGGATGATTATGGCTGGGACGGCTCGGCCTGGATGTCACCGCTCCTGAGTGGGATTACTTCGGGAAAAAAAGAAGTAACGGTCACCGTCGACTGGGACGATCCCGGCGTGAAACAAAATTTTACCCTGGCGTCGGTGATCTCGCCTAATCAGTCTCTTGGCGGAGGCCCTTTCGGCACCGGTGCTGCCAATCAGGGACTGGGCTTTGGCGGGCCCGATGTCGTGCATAACCCGGGTACTGTGCCTAGCGTCATTCCTATTAGTCTGGGAGATGGTATTACGCAGGAAACCAGTCGTCCCTTGCCCAAGCTGGCTCAACTGGGTGGAACTGATAGTCTCAGGGTGGCGCTCGATACCAATGCGTATAACGGCAGCTACAAGAAATTCCAGGTGCAGGACATGGTAACAGTCTCCTGTAACTGCAAGCTCAGCACCAGCAAAGTAGCCTATTTACCGTCGAAGCGGGCGGTCGTATCCGGGCTTTCATACTGGGTAAAAGGGGAAAATGCGAGCAAGATGACCGGTGTACCGCAGCAGAACCAGGATCCCTTGTGTACCATTTGCTGTACCAGTCACTTCGATGGCCCCGAGAATAAGTTCAGCCATTGGTATGATGCGATTAAGCGACATAACGTCCCTCCTCACGGCCATTATACCGCAGGGGATACGCTCGCAACCATTGAAGGCAATAGCTATCTTGAAGCCTGCCGCCTGGTGCGTATCAACGGCTTTTATGAAATGGCCAACGACTGGAATCTGGTGGCGTTGAATATCTTTGATGCCAGTATTTTTGCCGATAGCGGAGTGCTGTCTGCCTATCAGAGTTATGTAAAAAAAGTTGTCACCGATTATATTCGCGGTCAGATAAAGGCCGAGGGGAATTATAATAACCAGACTTATTCAACCCCCATTTCTTTTTCGGCTTATCTGGCGAATAGCGGCCTGGCGACTTCGACAACCAATATGATGGATGTTGCGCCAGGCCCGGCTCAATTGATGGCGCGGGGTATCTATGTCGATATTATTTCGCCGGAATATCGCCGGTATCTGAAGGATGGCGTCATGGGCGGCGATGCCGATGCATCTCCCGACAACCTACTGAAATTTATGCCTTTTTATGACGTAAACCTGACCCTGTTGGCGGATTGGAAGAGTGACATCATCACGAACGTTAGCGTGACCAGTGATTCTGTGCAGACCATGGTGGACAGTAGCCAGCAATACTATGGTACTTACAGCCGGGGCCTGATCAATGCCCTCAAGGAGGGGACTTCGGCCACCATTAGTGCCACCATTCGGCGCAGTAACAGCGGTATCACCTCTTTCAAGCCTCTGTCTACGTTTGAAACAACAGATGTTAAAAGCTCCTCGCTCGATGTCTCGGTGCAAACGGTTGCCGGAAAGGTCAGTGTAACCGGGAAGATAAAGTGCATCACCTATGAAACGGTTGACGCTACGGTGACCGAGCTGGCATGCAGCGATACTCAGTTAAGCCAGGTACAGGTGGGCTTTACTCAGCCCGGTATACCTTCTTCTACCCGCTGTGGATCTACCCAAACTTCAGGGCCGGGTGATGATAAAGGCAACCTTTCTCTTGCCTATAACTGTTATGCGAACAATGGAGCCGAAGCTACACTGACGGCTACGGTTCCAGCCGGTTATGAAGTTGTACTGCCGGCCAGCCCTTGGAAGGTCTCGGTCAACACCAGCCAGGGTGGTAGTAAATCCATTGCTGGTGGCTGTCTGCTGGCGGTGATCAACCGGCCTAACGGTAACTCCCTGCCGGGTACATGCAACTAAACTCATACTTATAGGGGCCTGACAAGGCCTCTGTCTTTCATTACTATGCTGCTATAGCCATCTTAACGACAGACAAATCCATGTCCTCACATCTGACTCTGGCGCTGGCGCAGTTGAATCTGACCGTCGGCGCCATCGAAGCCAATACTCAAGCCATGCTGGCCGCCGCCAGCGAGGCCGAGCAACAGGGCGCCGAACTGGTGCTGTTCCCCGAACTGGCCATCACCGGCTATCCGCCGGAAGACTTGTTGTTCCGCGACGATCTCTACCTGCGCGTCGATGCCGTGCTCGAACAACTGGCTGCGGCCAGCGGCAACACGGCTCTGGTCGTGGGGCATCCCTGGCGTGAAAACGGCAAGCTCTACAATGCCGCCTCTTTCTTTTATCAGGGCGAGTTGCAGGGGCGTTACTTCAAGCAGCTGCTGCCCAATTACGGCGTGTTCGACGAGAAGCGCTATTTCAGCGCCGGCGAACAATCTTGCGTGGTCGAGTTCAAGGGGCACAAGCTGGGCCTGTTGATCTGTGAAGATGTATGGGAAGCGGGCCCGGCGGCGGCGTCAAAGGCGGCCGGGGCCGAACTGCTGCTCAGTCTTAATGCCTCGCCCTACCACAGAGGAAAAGCCTGGATCCGCAAGGATTTGCTGGCTCAGCGCAGCCGCGACAACGCCTTGCCGCTGGTTTACCTCAATCAGGTGGGCGGTCAGGACGAGCTGGTGTTCGACGGTCGCTCCAAGGTGTTCAACGCCGAAGGTGAACTCACCCAGAGTCTGAAAGCGTTCGACAGCGAGCTGGCACTGGTGTGCATCGAGCACAATGCACCGGTGAAAGCGCAGGTTTACGCGCCGCTCGAGCCGCTGGCGGAGGTGTATCAAGCGCTGGTACTGGCGACCCGGGATTACATCAACAAGAATGGCTTTAACGGCGCCGTGCTGGGCCTGTCCGGCGGTATCGACTCGGCGCTGACCCTGGCTATCGCCGTCGATGCGTTGGGCAAAGATCGGGTGCAGGCGGTGATGATGCCGTTTCGCTATACCGCCTCCATCAGTGTGGAAGACGCGCAGGAAGAGGCTGAGCTGCTGGGCGTGGAATTCGACATCGTGTCCATCGAGCCGATGTTCGATGCCTTCATGGGCCAGCTGGCGCCGATGTTTGAAGGTACCGAAAAAGACACCACCGAAGAAAACCTGCAGGCGCGATCTCGCGGCGTACTGCTGATGGCGTTGTCCAACAAGCGGCGGCGGCTGGTGCTAACCACCGGTAACAAGAGTGAAGTGGCGGTGGGTTATTGCACCCTTTACGGTGACATGGTCGGGGGCTTTGCACCGATCAAGGACGTGCCCAAGACGCTGGTGTTCGAACTGTCTCGCTACCGTAATACCCTGGGCTATGTAATACCGCAGCGGGTCATAGACCGGCCGCCCTCGGCCGAATTGGCACCGGATCAGCTCGACCAGGACAGCCTGCCCCCGTATGATGTGCTGGATGCCATGCTCGAAGCCTATGTGGAGCAGGACCAATCTTTGAGCGATCTGCTGGCGGCCGGTTTCGATGAAGCCGATGTACGCCGGGTGATCAAGCTTGTAGATATCAACGAATACAAACGCCGTCAGAGTGCGGTGGGGCCGCGGATCACCCCGCGTAACTTCGGTAAAGACCGGCGTTACCCCATTACCTCGGGTTTTGGCAAAATAAATTGGTAAGGAGCCACCGATGAAAAAAATTGAAGCCATCATCAAACCCTTCAAGCTGGATGACGTGCGTGAAGCCCTGGCCGAACGCGGTATTACCGGCATGACAGTGTCGGAAGTGAAGGGTTTTGGTCGCCAGAAAGGCCACACCGAGCTGTATCGCGGTGCCGAGTATATGGTGGATTTTTTACCGAAGGTGAAGCTGGAACTGGTGGTACAGGACGATTTGGTTGAATCCTGTATCGAAGCCATCGAAAACACCGCCCGCACCGGCAAAATCGGTGATGGTAAAATCTTCGTGCTTGATGTGGGCCAGGTGATCCGCATTCGTACCGGTGAACAGAACGAAGAAGCGGTGTAAAAGCGGGGAATAGGGATTAGGGAGCAGGGAATAGGGAGTGGTGTGCTCTTCCCCAATCCTTATTCCCCAATCCCTAGTTTCAACAGACCGGCTTTTTTGTCACAATTGCTTATTAACATCGAATCAAGGAATAACATATGCCACTGCTGGACAGTTTTACCGTCGACCATACCCGAATGGAAGCACCGGCGGTGCGGGTAGCCAAAACCATGGCCACGCCTCATAACGACACCATTACCGTGTTTGATCTGCGTTTCTGCCTGCCGAACCAGGAAATCCTGTCCGAAAAGGGCATCCATACTCTGGAGCACCTGTTCGCCGGCTTTATGCGTAATCATCTCAATGGTGACGGCGTCGAAATCATCGACTTGTCGCCCATGGGCTGTCGTACCGGCTTTTACATGAGCCTGGTCGGCGCACCGGACGAGCAGCGCGTGGTAGCGGCCTGGAAGGCGGCGATGGAAGATGTGCTGAAGGTGGAAAACCAGTCACAGATCCCCGAGCTGAATGAATATCAGTGCGGCACCTTCGTGATGCACTCGCTGGACGAGGCCAAGGCCATAGCGCGCAATATCATCGAACGTGGCATTGGTGTGAACAGCAACCAGACGCTGGCGTTGCCGGAAGAGATGCTGAAATCTCTGTAATGACAAGCGGCTTCCCCTCGTGACAACGGCGCCCGGTTCAAGCAGCACTGGCTTAACCGGGCGCTTTGTCACTCGTTATTCTTATCCTTTAGATATACTTCCCTTATTGCAGTGCTCAAATGGACCACTTTATGTCAGAACAACAAGATCCCTTCCTGAAGCGGGAAGCCGAAAAATACGAAAACCCCATTCCCAGCCGGGAATTTATTATTGAACTCATTAAAGCTAAGCAAACGCCGGTTTCGCGTGATGACATCTTTGCCGAACTGGAGCTGGACGGAGAAGAGCAGGCCGAAGCCCTGCGTCGCCGCCTGCGCGCCATGGAGCGGGATGGCCAGTTGGTGTTCACCCGTAACAAGTGTTACGCCCTGCCCGAAAAGCTCAACCTGATCAAAGGTCGTGTCATCGGCCACCGGGAAGGGTTCGGTTTTCTGCGCCCGGAAGACGGCGGCGATGACCTGTTTCTTTCTCAGCGCGAGATGGATGCCCTGATGCATGGCGACCATGCGCTGGTGCAGCCGTTGCGTATCGACTCCAGAGGCCGGCGCGAGGCGCGGGTCGTACGTTTGCTGGAATCTCGTGACCTGGAAGTGGTTGGCCGCTACTTCGTGGAGAACGGCGTCAGCTATGTGGTGCCGGACGACAGCCGCATCGCGCAGGATATCCTGATCCCGCAGGGTGAGACCATGGGCGCGCGCATGGGCCAGGTGGTGGTCATTGCCATCAGCCAGCGTCCAACCAAGCGTATGACCGGTGTAGGTAAAGTGGTCGAAGTGCTGGGTGAAACCATGGACCCGGGCATGGAAATTGAAATTGCCCTGCGTACTCACGGTATTCCCCATGTGTGGCCGGAAGAAGTGAAGCAGGAAATTGCCAAGCTGACCGAGCAGGTGCCGGAAGAGGCCAAGCTGGGCCGCAAGGATCTGCGTGATCTGCCGCTGGTCACCATCGACGGCGAAGACGCTCGAGACTTTGATGACGCCGTTTATTGTCAGCCCAAGACGTCCGGTGGCTGGCGACTGTGGGTGGCCATCGCCGATGTGTCCTACTACGTACGCCCCGGCACGGCACTGGATAACGAAGGCTATCTGCGTGGTAACTCGGTGTACTTCCCCGAGCAGGTGATCCCCATGCTGCCCGAGGTGTTGTCCAACGGCCTGTGCTCGCTCAACCCGCAGGTTGATCGGCTGTGCATGGTGGCGGAGATGACCATTTCTGCCAGCGGCAAGCTGTCCGGCTTCAAGTTCTACGAAGCGGTGATGAACTCCCATGCCCGCCTTACCTACAACAAGGTAGCGGCGATGCTCAAAGGAGATGAAACCCTGCGCGAGCGTTATGCTCCGCTGGTGCCTCATCTGGAAAACCTGGGTCAGCTGTATCTGGCGATGAAAGAAGCACGTCATCAGCGCGGTGCGGTAGAATTCGAAAGCGAAGAAACCCGCTTCGTGTTCAACCCCCAGCGCAAGATCGAGCAAATCGTGCCGGTGGTGCGCAACGACGCCCACAAGATCATCGAAGAATGCATGATCATGGCCAACGTGGCGGCCGCCCGCTTTATCGAAAAGCAGGATGCCCACGCCCTGTTCCGGGTGCACGACAAGCCGGGTGAAGAGAAGCTGACCGGTTTCCGCAGCTTCCTTGGCGAACTGGGTCTGGAGCTGAAAGGCGGCCTGGAGCCGGAGCCGGCGGATTACGCCCTGCTGGCCGAGCAGATAAAGGACAGACCCGATGCGGAGCTGATCCAGACCATGCTACTGCGATCCATGAAGCAGGCGGTTTATCAGGCCGACAACATGGGTCACTTCGGCCTGGCGCTGAAGTCTTATGCTCACTTCACCTCGCCCATTCGTCGTTATCCGGATCTGGTATTGCACAGAGCCATCAAGGCACAACTGGGCAAACTGCAGGGCGATACCAGCAACAAAACCGGTGGTGTGCCTTACCAGTACGATGAAGTCGCGCCCATGGGCGATCATTGCTCTACCACCGAGCGCCGTGCCGATGACGCCACCCGCGACGTGGCCGACTGGCTCAAGTGCGAATACATGCTTGACCATGTGGGCAGTGAATTTGGCGGTACCATCGCCAACGTCACCGGCTTCGGTTTCTTCGTGCGACTGGACGAAATCCATATCGACGGTCTGGTGCATATTTCCAGCCTGCAGAACGACTACTACCAGTTTGATCCGGCGCGTCAGACGCTGATCGGCGAGAACTTCCGTCGTCGTTATCGTCTGGGTGACAAGATCAAGGTCAAGGTGATGGCGGTGAATCTGGATGATCGCAAGATCGACTTCGAAACCGTGGAAGAACCGCTGCCGGCCGGCGCCAAAAGCGGCAAGGGTGCCAAGAACCTGAGATCCCGTCAGCGTGCCAAGCCCAAGAGTGGCGCCAAGCCCGAGGCCAAGCCGGCAGAAGGCAAAAGCGGTAACAAGCCCAAGGGTGGCAGAAAGCGCCGTTAACGCCTGAGGTCAGTTTGTTAACGAGGAGGGTTGGCTTTTATGCCGACCCTTCCTATTTTTATCAACACCATATTTCGAGAAGAACCCATGAGTAATGAACTGATTTTTGGCATTCACGCCCTCGATGCCCTGCTGGAAGCTCACCCGGAACAGGTGCTGGAAGTGTGGCTGCTCAAGGGCCGTGAAGACGAACGCCTGAACGCGTTGCAGGCCCGTCTGCTGGAAGTGGGTGTCAAGGCCCAGCCCGCCAGCCGCGCGGCGCTGGACAACAAGGCCAAGGGTGGTCAGCACCAGGGGGTGGTGGCCAAGGTCAAGGCTCAGCCGATGCTGAACGAGACGGATCTGGACAAGCTGCTTGCCGCCCAGAGCAACCCCCTGCTGCTGGTGCTGGACGGAGTGACCGACCCGCACAACCTGGGTGCCTGCCTGCGTACCGCCGATGCCGCCGGTGTTCATGGCGTTATCGTGCCGAAAGACAAGTCTGCCAGCCTGGGCCCAGTAGTGCGCAAGGTCGCCTGTGGCGCCGCCGAAGTGGTGCCGCTGTTTCAGGTTACCAATCTGTCGCGTACCCTGCGCCAACTGCAGGACCAAGGTGTCTGGGTGGTCGGTACCGCCGGTGAGGCCGATCACAGCCTGTATCAGGCCAAGCTCAGTGGCGCCCTGGCGTTGGTGATGGGGGCCGAAGGCAAGGGCATGCGCCGCCTGACGCGTGAACATTGTGACGAGCTGGTCAGCATTCCCATGGCCGGCTCCGTGTCCAGCCTGAACGTGTCGGTCGCAACAGGTGTCTGCCTGTTCGAAATGGTGCGTCAGCGCGGGTAATTAAGTTTTTCCAGCTTTGGTCGAGGTCTTTCATGCGCTGGCAATGTGCTTCTTTTACCGAGTTGAGTCCGGTTGAGCTTTATCAAATGCTGGCGCTGCGCTGTGCGGTTTTCGTGGTGGAGCAGGACTGCGCCTATCAGGATCTCGACGGCCTGGATTTGAACCCTGGGGTCCGCCATCTCAACCTCTGGCAGCAGGGAAAGCTGATAGCGACGGCCCGCCTGCTGGGACCCGGCGTACAGGCCGCCGATCAGGTATGGATTGGTCGGGTGGTAGTGGCTGCCGAAGCGAGAGGGCAGGGGCTGGCACGTGAGCTGATGCAGTCTGCATTGGCCGAGGTGCAGGCGATTTGGCCCGGCTACCCGGTCAGGCTGAGCGCCCAGACCTATGTATGCGACTTTTATCGAAGTCTGGGCTTTGTACCACTCGGCAACGAATACCTGGAAGATGGCATTCCCCACCAGGAGATGGAGCTGAGATGCAGCGCATGATGGGCCGCCTGGCGGCCGACCGGCAGATGCTGGCGATACTGCTGCTGGTACTGGGCAACCTGATGATCTCGTTCGGCGATGTGCTGGTCAAATTGCTGGGCCAGACCGAGGTGACCCCGTATCAGTATGTGGCGCTGCGCTTTCTGATGACTTCGGCGCTGCTGCTGCCGTTCTGGTGGCGGCTGCCGCGCGAGAAGAAGGGCTGGGGTCAGTGGAAAATCCATCTGCTGCGTGGCCACCTGCTGCTGATGGGGTCGGCCTGTGTGTTTATCAGCTTGATCTATCTGCCGCTGGCCACCGCCAACGCGGTGTTTTATGCCTCGCCGCTGATGACGCTGCCGCTGGCGGTACTGCTGAGTAAAGAACAGGTGAGGCTGTCGGCTTACATCATCAGTCTGCTCGGTTTTGGCGGCATTCTGATTGTGTTGAACCCGGCCGAATGGCACTGGGCCGGCTGGGTAGCGCTGCTGACCGCCTTTTCGATGGCGGCCAGCAACGTGCTGGTACGCAGGCTGCCTCAGGGTCGCTCCGTGCTGGCAACGCTCTTTCTGACCCAGGCGCTGGCCATACCGGTGAGTTTTGCCCTGGCTCTGCCCGGTTGGCAGCCGGTGGCGGGGGAGGTGTGGCTGTTGCTGATTGGCGCCAGCCTTATCGGCATCATCTATCAGGGCATCTGCATTCTGGCCTATGCCATGGCCGATGCCAGCAAGATTGCCGCCAGCGAATACTCGGGGCTGATCTTCGTTACCCTGATGGGCATGGTGCTGTTTGCGGAGTTTCCGGCGCTTAACGTCTACCTCGGTGCCGCCGTGGTGATCATCGCCATCGGCCTGCAACGACGGTTACGTTAATGACCAATCGGGCGGCGAAATATATTCTCTTGCCGCCCGATTGGTTATCCCTTACACTACGCGACCTTAAAATCAGTCGTTTTTAGCTACAAGTTCCTTGCCTCCGATGGTGTGACTGAGCCCACGCAGAGGCTATAACCCGTAAGGAGCAATCCATGCGTCATTACGAAATCGTATTTATGGTTCACCCTGACCAGAGTGAACAGGTTCCCGGTATGATCGAGCGCTACACCGGCGCCATCACCACTTCTGGCGGTCAAGTTCACCGCATGGAAGACTGGGGCCGTCGCCAGCTGGCTTACCCGATCAACAAGCTGCACAAAGCCCACTATGTTCTGATGAACGTAGAAGCTGACCAGGCTGTTATCGATGAGCTGGAAACTAACTTCCGCTTCAACGATGCCGTGCTGCGTAACATGATTATGCGCACCAAGCATGCGGTCACTGAGCCTTCTGAAATGGCCAAGGTCAGAGAAGAGCGTCAACCCCGTCGTGACGACGCTCGTGCAGAAGCTGCAGAGTAATCCACGTTTTAGCTGAGGAATAGAATCATGGCACGTTTTTTCCGTCGTCGTAAGTTCTGCCGTTTCACCGCTGATGGTGTAACTGAGATCGATTACAAAGACATCGTAACCCTGAAAAACTATGTTACCGAGTCCGGTAAAATTGTACCGAGCCGCATCACCGGCACCAGCGCTAAGTTTCAGCGCCAGCTGGCTCGTGCGATCAAACGCGCTCGTTACCTGGCCCTGCTGCCTTACACCGATCTGCACAAGTAAGCAGCGGCCTAACTCGCCAATATAGATAGAGGAAAGGTAATGCAAGTTATTCTGCTTGATAAAATCGCCAAACTGGGCGGCCTGGGCGACCAAGTAACCGTTAAGTCCGGTTATGCTCGTAACTTCCTGCTGCCCCAGGGCAAAGCCGTTCTGGCCTCCAAAGACAACGTAGCGACTTTCGAAGCTCGCCGCGCTGAACTGGAAGCCAAACTGGCCGAGCAACTGGCTGCTGCGCAAGCCCGTGCCGACCAGCTGTCTGGTCTGGAAAACGTGGTTATCGCATCCAAGTCCGGTGACGAAGGTAAGCTGTTCGGCTCCATCGGTGCCCGCGACGTGGCCGACGCCATCACCGCTGCCGGTGTTGCCGTTGCCAAGAGCGAAGTTCGCCTGTACGACGGCGTTCTGCGTAATACTGGTGAGTTTGAAGTGGGTGTGCAGCTGCACGCCGACGTTAAAGCGACTGTTAAAATTCAGGTCGTTGCTGCCTAAATCAGGCCGCTCGCTAAAAAAACCCGCGCTTGTCGCGGGTTTTTTATTGCCTGCAATAAGGCTACAGTGGGGTAAAGCCTAACGGAGAGCACAAGATGGCAGACTGGATCACAGGCAGGGTCAAGGCCCGCAAGCAATGGTCGGATACGCTGTTTTCTCTGGTGGTGGACGCCGATGTCGAGCCGTTCAAGGCCGGGCAGTTCACCAAACTGGCCTGGCACGGCGAAGATAAAAAAGTGGCCCGGGCCTATTCCTACGTCAATGCGCCGGGGCAGGACTGCGAGTTCTATCTGGTGACCATTCCCGAAGGCCAGCTTACGCCTTACCTGGCCGGGCTCGAGGTAGGGGACGAATTACTGGTGCAGCGCACGGCGGCCGGCTTTCTGACCCTGGATGAAGTGCCGTCGGGCCGTGATCTGTGGCTGATGGCCACCGGCACCGGCGTGGGGCCGTTTGTATCCATGCTGGCGGAAGGCAGCTGCTGGCAGCGGTTTGACCATATCGTGCTGGTGCACGGAGTGCGTCTGGAAGAAGAGCTGGGCTACCGGCAGCAGATAGCCGAGCTGACGCAAGACCAGCCAGGCTTTCACTATGTGCCTTTTGTATCGCGGGAAACGGTGGCCGGTACCGAGCCGGGCCGCATTACCCACGCCATTGCCGATGGCAGTCTGGAACAAAGAGTGGGCCTGACGCTCAGCCCGGAACACAGCCGGGTATTGTTGTGCGGTAATCCGCAAATGGTGCGCGATACCGTCACCGAGCTCAAACGCAAGGGGCTTGAGAAACATCTGCGGCGCAAACCCGGTCAGATCCTGATGGAAAACTACTGGTGATCCCCGTGTGGGTTAAGGAGGCATAGGATAGCAATGGCACCTTATTCCTCACGTTTTACGTTTCACGGTGTTAACGGGTCAGTACTATCATCAGACTCAGAAAGGCCGCCAGTCCCCAACCCAGTCCGATAATCCAGTAAAACCCCCGGGCGCCCTGTTTTACGGGGATCTGGTTATAGAGCAAAAAAAAGTACCAGAACAGAGCCGGAAGCAGTGGCAACAGAAACAGTCGGGTCATAGTAAAGGCCTTATGGTGAATGAAATCTGAGTGATATGGTATTCAGCCATCAGTGAACTGTACCAATGAGAACCCCATTGAGCCAATTATCATTCAGGGTCGGTTGAGGCCGTGCTATGTTGCGGGGCGGATATCGGTTTATCGACGATGGATAAGGAGCAGAAGATGAAGCAATTGGTGATGGAAGCATTTGGTGGTCCCGAACAGCTGACGCTGGTCGAGACCGAACATCCTCCGCTGACGGCCAGTCAGGTACGGCTCAGAATGCACTTTGCCGGCGTGAATCCCGTCGATGCCAAAACCCGCGCCGGACTGGGCTGGGGAGCGCAGGCGGTCAAGGACCGGCTGCCCTGGTCACCGGGCTTTGAAGTGATGGGTGAAGTACTGGAAGTCGGCTCCGAGGTGTGCCGTTTCATGCCCGGTGATCGGGTGTTCGGGCTGGTCTCCGGAGGCGGCTATGGCGAGGAACTGGTGGTGGATTGCAACGAGATGCTGCCGGTGCCTGAAAAAGTCAGCGATGAAATGGCCGCCGGCCTGGCGCTGGCCGGAATGACGGCCTGGCAGGGGTTGACCGATCACGGTGGTCTCAAGGCTGGTGAACGAGTGCTGATTGCCGCCGCGGCCGGTGGTGTGGGTCATCTGGCGGTGCAGCTGGCCAAAAGCCTGGGGGCCACCGTGGTGGCGCTGGGCTCGCCCGCCAATCATGAATTTCTGCGCAGCCTGGGCGCCGATGAGGTGATCGACTATCGCGATGAAGCCGCGCTTAACGCCATGACGCCGGTGGATTTACTGTTTGACCTGGTCGGTGGAACTTCCGGCTGTTCACTTCTGTCTCATGTTAAATCCGGTGGCCGGGTGGTGACGGTACCGACCATTACCGCCGATGAGGTAATGGCTGCCGCTCAGGCTTTGGGGCTGACGGCCACCGGCATGCTCAAGTATAACGACATTGAGCAGCTGGAGCAGTTGGTGCAGGCGGTGGCCGAAGGCCGACTCAAGGTAGAAATCAGCCAGGTGTATCCATTGGCCGAAGGCGCGGCGGCCCATCGTCAGATTGAAACCGGTCATACCCGCGGCAAGATACTGCTGCAGGGATAACCGGCCTAGCGACTTGATATAAGGAAACCCCATGAAGTATTGGTCTCTGTTATTGCTGCTGTGCCCCTTGCTGGCACCGGCCGCGCCTGTGTTGGTACAGGAGGTGGAGCAGGCCGACGACGGGCTGGTGATCCCCTACCGAATGTACCGACTGGATAATGGTCTGACGGTACTGCTTAATGCCGACAAGTCGGATCCGCTGGTGCATGTGGAAATGACCTACCACGTCGGCTCGGCCCGGGAAGAGCCGGGCCAGACCGGTTTTGCCCACTTCTTCGAGCACATGATGTTTCAGGGCTCCAAGCACGTGGGCGATCAGGAGCATTTTCGGCTGGTCAACGAGGCCGGTGGCACCATGAACGGCACCACCAACCAGGACAGAACCAATTACTTCGAGACGGTTCCCGCCAACCATCTGGAAAAAATGCTGTGGCTGGAAGCGGATCGCATGGGGTTTCTGCTGGAAGCGGTGAGCCAGCGCAAGTTTGAAATTCAGCGCGACACCGTCAAGAACGAACGTGGTCAGCGCATCGACAACCAGCCCTATGGGCTGGTGGGCGAGCGCATGGGTGAACTGCTTTATCCGCGGGAGCATCCCTATAGCTGGCAACCCATCGGCTATGTGGAAGATCTGGATCGGGTCAACGTGGATCACCTCAAGGCGTTTTTCAAACGCTGGTATGGTCCCAACAATGCCACCCTGGTGATCTCCGGTGATTTTGATACCGAGCAAACGCTGGACTGGGTGGACAAGTATTTCGGTCCCATTCCCTCCGGCCCGACCGTGATCTCGGCCGAGCCGCAACCGGCCAAGCTGGAACAGAGTCGCTATCAGACGCTGGTCGACAGCCGTATTCGCATGCCGATGCTGTATCTGTCTTACCCCACCGTTTATCTGGGCCAGCAGGACGAAGCGGCGCTGGATGTGCTGGCCAATGTGCTGGGTGGGGGCAAAAGCTCGCTGCTGTACCAGCAGCTGGTGGAAAGCGGTAAGGCCGTCAGCGCCGGAGCCAGTCATTACTGTGCCGAGCTGGCCTGTACCCTGAGCGTCTGGGCCTACAGTAATCCGTCGAAAGACGGATCGCTGGCGCCGCTCAAACAGGATATCGACCGCATTGTGGCGGAGATTGCCGAGCGGGGTATCAAGGCCGATGATGTCGACAAGGCGGTTACCGAGCTGCGCGCGGAGCTGATCCTCGGGCTCGACAGCACCAAGGGCAAATCTCGGCAACTGGCGCTGGGCCAGGTGCTGAAAGACGATCCGCTCTATTCCATCAATGCCTGGCGTCAACTGGCCGAGACCACGCCGGAACAGGTAACGGCGGTGTATCGTCGTTATCTGCAGGATAAGCCGGTGGCGGCGCTGAGCGTGGTACCGACCGGTAAAAACGACTGGCAGGCCGCCGAGCCCAATCATGAGGTGGCCGAGCGAGTATTGCCGGCAGTCGGACAGGAGCTGGCGACCTTGCCGGATCGCAAGGTAGTCGACACTTTCGATCGCAGCCAAATGCCGGCAGCGGCTGAGCCGGTGCAAATCAGGGTGCCACCACTGTGGCAAGACACCCTGGGTGATAACATTCAGCTGTTGGGTACGGTGAATGACGAGATACCGGCGGTATCGGTGATCCTGGCGTTGCCCGGCGGCCAGCGGGCCGAAAGTCCGGCTGACATCGGTCTGGCTACCCTGACGGCGGCGATGATGAATCAGGGCTCGGAGCGATTGAAGGCCGGTGCCTTCAGCGAAGCACTGGAGCGACTCGGTGCCAGCATCAGCGTGCGCAGCGGTTTCTATACCAACCTGATTGAAATCACCAGCATGACCGAGACCCTGCCGCAAACCCTGGCATTGGTGGAAGAGCTGCTGTTTCACCCGGGGCTGCGTGAGCAGGACTTCGAACAGGTCAAGTCCCGGCTGCTGGAGTCCATGGCCCAGAACCGGCACCAGCCGGCCTGGCTGGCCCAGCAGGCGTTTCGCCAGCTGATGTATGGTAATACCCGCATGGGGCTGCCGGACGAGGGCCGTGCCGAGCAAATCGGTGCCATCACGCTGCAGCAGGTGCGTGATTACTATCACCGTTATTACAACCCGGCCAATGGCCATGTTCTGGTGGCCGGCGACCTGGCTCCCGAACAGGCCAAAACGGCATTCGGCTTCCTGACTCGTTGGCAGGGTGATGCGGCACCCGTACCGGAAGTTCAGGTGGTACCGCAGCCGGCGGCGGCGGGCATTTATGTGGTGGATGTACCGGGTGCAGTACAGTCGGTGCTGCGCATCGGTCGGCGCGCGCTGCCGCTGGATGCCACCGGGCCTTTTTTCCACGCCAACCTGATGAACTTCAACCTGGGCGGCAACTTCAACAGCCGGATCAATCAGAACCTGCGTGAAGACAAGGGCTTTACCTACGGTGCCCATTCCTACTTTACCGGTAACCGTGATGCGGGCGTGTTCGTGGTGGCTACCGATGTGCGTGGCGACGCTACGGTACCGGCCATCGAGAATATTCTGGCGGAGTTCAGTCGTTTTCGGGAGCAGGGGCCGAGTCAGGAGGAGCTGAGTTATCTGCGCAGCAGCTATTCCCAGCAGGATGCGCTGTCTTACGAGACCCTGGGCAACAAGGCGGGTTTTTTGCTGCAGTTGGCGATGATGCAGCTGTCGCCGGACTACCTCAACAAACAGCAGCAGATCGTGGCCGATATCGACAGCAAGGCGCTGACCGGGCTCGCCGAGCAGTGGCTGGATCCCAACGATATGGTGGTAGTAGTGGTCGGCGACAAGGAAAAGCTTGAAAAATCGCTGGCGCAGCTCCATCTTCCGTTACATGACTTTACCATTGAGTAACGAGGCCAGACCTCTCGCGGGATAAGGTTCCCCTTCGGGGAATGATTATCCCGTGCCAAAGAGTAACCCATAATGACCAAAACAACGTTAACACTGGCCGAACGACTCCAGGCCTGGCAGGCGCCGACGCGCCTGCCTGCCATCAAGGGTATTCGTCGTGGCATAGAGCGCGAAAGTCTGCGCATCACGCCTGACGGTCACCTGGCCCAGACCGGCCACCCCGACGTGCTGGGCTCGGCACTGACTCATGCCAACATCACTACCGACTTCTCTGAATCCTTGATGGAGTTCATCACTCCGGTGTCGGATTCGGTGGAGATACTGCTGGCGCAATTGAGTGACATTCACGGCTATACCATGCGCCATCTGGGTGAAGAGCGGCTGTGGCCGCTGAGCATGCCCTGTCTGCTCAAGGGTGACGATCATATTCCGCTGGCTCAGTACGGCAGCTCTAACGTGGGCCGCATGAAAACCCTCTATCGACAGGGGCTGCATCATCGTTACGGCAGTCGCATGCAGGTGATCTCGGGGGTGCACTTCAATTTTTCCATGCCCGACAGCTTCTGGAGCGAGTGGCACCAGCTTGAAGGCAACGGCGGTTGTTTGCAGGACTTTGTGTCCGACAAATATCTTGGCCTGATCCGCAACGTCTATCGCTTTGGCTGGTTGATCCCTTATCTGTTCGGTGCCTCGCCGGCGCTGTGTGGATCTTTCCTCGCCGGGCGGGAACACCAGTTGCCGTTCGAGCGGCTCGGTAAAGGCACCCTGTTTCTGCCGTATGCCACTTCGTTGCGCCTGTCGGATCTGGGCTATACCAACAACGCCCAGGCCGATCTGGGTATTTCGCTCAATAGCCTGGACGAATATGTGGCTTCGCTGCGCCGGGCCATTGGTACCCATGCGCCGGAGTTTGCCAAAATCGGCGTCAAGGTGGACGGTGAATACCGCCAGCTCAACGACAATGTGTTGCAGATAGAAAACGAGCTGTATGCACCGATACGGCCCAAGCGTACCGCCGAAAGCGGTGAAAAACCGTCGGAAGCCCTGGCGACCCGCGGCATCGAATATATCGAAGTGCGCTCGGTCGACGTTAATCCGTTCTCGGCGGTGGGCATCGATGCCGGTCAGATCCGCTTTCTCGATACCTTCCTGCTGTGGTGCCTGCTGACGCCGTCGGCCCCGTTGGCGGAAGACGAAATTGCCCTCAACCGACGCAATTTCAACAAGGTGGTGCTGGAAGGGCGCAAGCCCGGCCTGGAGCTGGAAGTGTTTGGTGGCGAACCCCTTACGCTCAAGGCGCTGGGTGAGCGCTATTTTGGCGAGCTGAAAGACGTGGCGGCGTTGCTGGATGCCTGTTGTGGTCGTGGCTGCTACGGCAAGGCTCATGCCCAGCAACTGGCGGCGATTCAGGATCCGAGCCTGACCCTGTCGGCTCGGGTACTCGACCAGCTGCAGCAGAGTGGTCAGGACATATTGCCCTTTGGCCTGGCGCTGTCGAAGCAATACCAGCAGCAACTGCAGCAAAGTCGCCCTCGGTATTGGGAAGACAGTTACTTCGACGAAGAAGGCGCTCGCTCCTTGATGCGTCAACGCAAAATAGAGCAGTCCGATACCGTCGGCTTCGATGAGTTCCTGCAGGCCTATTTCGGTCAGTAAGCTCTTGGATAAAGAGACGAAAGGGGAAACGTGAGTTTCCCCTTTTATTTTTCAGTCGGTTGTTAACCACAAGGAAGTGTGATGAGAGTGGTGTGTATGGTGCCGTCCTGGACCGAAACCCTGATTGAGTGTGGTGTTAACGTGGTGGGACGCACCCGCTATTGCGTGTATCCGGCCGACAAAGTGGTTTCGTTACCCGTTGTTGGCGGCACCAAGGATGTGCAGTGGCATAAGGTGGCGGCGCTGGCGCCGGATATCGTCATTTTCGACAAGGAAGAGAACACCAGAGAAATGGCCGAAAGCTGTCCGTTTCCCTACCTCGCCACCGAGGTTAAATCGGTGCACGACATGCCGGAAACGCTCACGTTGTTGTCACAACGCCTGAAATCTGCAGCCTTGCTGGATTTGAGTGTTCGTTATCAGGCGGTGCTGGAGAAAAAGAAACGCTGTTCTCCCGATGTGTTGCCGTTGTTGTCTAGCGAGTTTGCTTCATCGTCATCGATGTTGAATGACCCACGACCCTGGTTGTATCTCATCTGGCGCAAGCCGTTCATGAGTGTGGGCAGCGACACCTTTATCCATTCCGTATTCGAACTGCTGGGTTTTGCCGACAAGCTGCTTACCTTTGACGATCGCTACCCCATGCTGGAGACACAGTGGATTCGCGAGCACAACCCGGTGCTGCTTTGCTCCAGTGAGCCTTATCCCTTCGCCGCCAAGCTGGCGCAGACCAGAGAAGATCTGCAGTTGGATGCCGTTTTGATCGACGGCGAACCCCTGTGCTGGTACGGCATACGCTCGCTGCGCTATCTGGAGTCGATATGAAAGCCATACCGGAGCCGGTAAAGAAATCACGCCGCCGAGATACAAAAAAGCCCGCAGACGCGGGCTTTTTTGTATCTCGGCGGATTGTTAACCGGCAGGGAAGTTGGCTTTCAACACCGCTTCGGCGTGGTTGGCCATTTCGCTCAGGCCCAGCTCGCTGTAAGCCTTGGACATGATCTGCAATGCCGGTTGCAGGGTGTCGGTATCCGGATAGGACTGCACCACAAACTTGGCGCGGTTGGCAGCGGCCAGCCAGGCGCCACGTTTCATGTAGAACCGGGCCACGGACAGGTCGTATTTGGCCAGCCGGTTTTTCAGGGACACCATGCGGGCGCGGGCATCGGCGGCATACACGCTGTCCGGATACTGGCGCAGCAGCTGGCGGAAGTCGGCAAAGGCCTGGCGGGCATAGGCCGGATCGCGGTCGGCTCTGTCTATATCCAGCAACTCCTGAAAGAAGTTATGGTCGGTGGCCATGTTGGTCAGGCCCCGCATGTACTGGGCGTAATCGATGCTGGGATGATTGGGGTTCAGGCGAATGAAGCGGTCGATATTGGCCAGGGCGCGGGCGGTGTCATCCTGCTTGTAGTAGGCATAGATAAGGTCAAGCTGTACCTGATTGGAATAGGCACCAAACGGATAACGAGAGTCCATGGCTTCCAGCAATTCGGCGGCACGAATGAAATTGCCGGCCTGCAAACGCTCCTGGGCATCCTGATAGAGCACTTCGGGCGGCTCGTCCGGCACTTCATCTTTTTTGGTACTGGAACAGCCGGTGGCGGTCAGTGCCAGGGCGAGAGTCAAAGTGAGCCATACGCTCCGTTGTTTAGCCATGTAAAGAGTCCATTTTTGCGATTCGGGAACCAAGTAAGCGGAAACTGATTAAGCTCAGCGCCAAGAACCGCTAGAATACCTAATTAAACATCATTTGGTAACCAGTGGTCTCTATGAGCCAGCAAATCGAACTAAACGGCGTTGTTGCCGATAATCAATACGGTCAGCGTTTGGATCAGACGTTGGCAGACATGTTCCCCGATTATTCCCGTACCCGCATCAAAACCTGGATTCAGCAGGATCAGGTGCAGTTGGATGGTAAGGTTGCAAACAAGCCACGGGAAAAAGTGCTGTCGGGGCAGCAGGTGGTTATTCACGCCGAACTGGAAGACGATGTGCGCTTCGAGCCTGAAGATATAGCCATTAACATCGTCTACGAAGACGATGACATCATGGTCATCAACAAGCCGGCCGGCCTGGTAGTCCATCCGGGTGCAGGCACGCCGGGCGGCACCCTGCTCAATGCCCTGCTGCACTATTGCCCGAGCATTGCCGAAGTGCCCCGTGCCGGCATCGTGCATCGATTGGATAAAGACACCACCGGTCTGATGGTGGTGGCGAAAACCATACCGGCGCAAACGCACCTGGTAACCGCGTTGCAGGGGCGTGAAATTACTCGGGAATACGAAGCGGTCGCCATCGGTCACATGACTGCCGGCGGCACAGTTGAGGCCAATATCGGTCGTCACCCTACCCAGCGTATCCAGATGGCGGTAGTGCCTTCCGGCAAGCCGGCGGTAACCCATTATCGGGTGATGGAAAAGTTTCGTGCCCACACCCGGCTACGCCTGCGTCTGGAGAGTGGCCGTACTCACCAGATCCGGGTACACATGGCGCACCTCAAGCACCCACTGGTGGGCGACCCGGTCTACGGTGGTCGTCTCAAGCCGCCGCGCAGTGCCAATCCCGAGCTGCTGGCGTTTTTGCGCAACTTCAAGCGTCAGGCTCTGCACGCCGTGATGCTGCGACTGGAACACCCGATCAGCGGTGAAATGATGGAATGGCATGCGCCCATTCCCGATGATTTTGTGGCCTTGATTGAAGTGCTGCGCGCCGACACCAAAGATCATCCGGACGATCTGGTATGGATCTGATCCTGCCCGACTGGCCGGCACCAACCAATGTGTGTGCCGCTCAGAGCACTCGAGCGGGCGGGGTGAGTCCTGCGCCGTTCAACAGCCTGAACCTGGGCACCCATGTGGGCGATAAGCCCCTGTGGGTGCAGACCAACCGGGAGCGGCTGGCGGCCTGCCTTAATCTGCCGAGCGAGCCGGTGTGGCTGGAGCAGGTACACGGCACTCGGGTACTGAGCCTGCCGGCTAATACCGACAATCTTACCGCCGATGCGGTGGTGACCCGCACTCCGGGTCAGGTTTGTGCGGTGATGACGGCCGACTGTCTGCCGGTGCTGTTCTGTGACCAGGCCGGCACCGTGGTGGCGGCGGCACATGCAGGCTGGCGCGGGTTGGCGTCTGGTGTCCTGGAAGCAACCTTGCAGGCCATGGCGGTCAATCCAGCAACGGTGCTGGCCTGGATGGGGCCGGCTATCGGTCCGACTGCCTTCGAGGTTGGTGCTGAGGTGAGAGACGCCTTTATCAGTCATTCCCCGTTGGCGGCGGATGCCTTCGTAGCCCACGGTGACCCGAGTGACAACAAGTGGCTGGCCAACATCTATCATCTGGCCCGGCTGCGGCTGGCGGCAGCGGGAGTCACCCATATTTATGGCGGTGAGTACTGCACCTATACCGACGCCCAACGGTTCTTCTCTTATCGGCGCGATAGGGAAACCGGCCGTATGGTGAGCCTGATCTGGCTGGATTAGTCAAAACTTAATATGCCTGCTGGTTGAAATCTCGCCATAAAACCCCATCTTTAGTATCAGCAATCAATCTATGTTCCCGCCAGGTGGCGGGGGTATTTGAGGAGAAGCCTGATGCGTCTAGATCGTCTTACCAGTAAATTTCAGCTCGCCCTGCAAGATGCCCAGTCTATGGCATTGGGGCGTGATCATGCCTATATCGAACCGGCGCACCTGCTGGTGGCCATGCTTAACCAGGATGGCGGTACCCTGCGCCCGCTGCTGACTACCGCGGGAGTTGACAGCAATGCGCTGCGCCTAGAGCTGGATAAATCGCTGGATCGGCTGCCCAAGGTCAGCGGAGGCGACATGGATGTACAGGTGTCGCCAGTGCTGGCGCGGCTGCTCAACCAGTGCGACAAGCTGGCACAGCAACGCAAGGATGCCTATATCTCCTCTGAGCTGTTTTTACTGGCGGCGCTAGACGACAAGGGCGAGCTGGGCGAGGCGCTCAAACGGCTGGGCCTGACCAAGGACAAGATGAGCCAGGCCATCGATCAGGTACGTGGTGGCCAGAAGGTCGACGATCCCAACGCCGAAGAAAACCGTCAGGCGCTGGAAAAGTACACCATCGATCTGACCGAGCGGGCCGAGCAGGGTAAGCTGGATCCGGTGATCGGCCGGGACGATGAAATTCGCCGTACCATTCAGGTACTGCAGCGGCGCACCAAGAACAACCCGGTGCTGATTGGTGAACCCGGTGTCGGTAAAACCGCCATCGCCGAAGGCCTGGCGCAGCGCATTATCAACGGCGAAGTACCGGAAGGGCTGAAAAACAAGCGGGTGTTGTCACTCGACATGGGTGCGCTGATTGCCGGCGCCAAGTATCGCGGCGAATTCGAAGAGCGACTCAAGGCTCTGCTTAACGAGCTGGCCAAGGAAGAGGGGCAGGTGATCCTCTTTATTGACGAGCTGCACACCATGGTCGGCGCCGGCAAGGGCGAAGGTGCCATGGATGCGGGCAACATGCTCAAACCTGCGCTGGCGCGGGGAGAGTTGCACTGCGTGGGGGCCACCACCCTCAACGAGTACCGTCAGTACGTGGAAAAAGATGCTGCTCTCGAGCGCCGTTTTCAGAAGGTGTTGATCAACGAGCCGACGGTGGAAGATACCATCGCTATTTTGCGTGGCTTGAAAGAGCGCTACGAGCTGCATCACCATGTGCAGATCACCGATCCGGCCATTGTGGCGGCGGCGGTGCTGTCGCACCGTTATATTTCCGATCGTCAGTTGCCAGACAAGGCTATCGATCTGATCGATGAGGCCGCGTCCAGCATTCGATTGCAGATCGACTCCAAGCCGGAGCCGCTGGACAAACTGGATCGGCGCATCATCCAGCTGAAGCTGGAAGAGCAGGCGTTGCTGAAAGAAGATGACGAAGGCAGCCTGAAACGTTTGCAACTGATCCGTGATGAATTGGCCGAGAAAGAAGCCGAGTACGCCGATCTGGAAGAGATCTGGGTTTCGGAAAAAGCCGCGATGGCCGGCACTCAGCATATCAAGGCCGAGCTGGAACAGGTTCGTCGAGATCTAGAAGTGGCGCGTCGGGCCGGTGATTTGGCGCGGATGTCCGAGCTGCAATACGGTCGCATTCCCGAGCTGGAAAAACAGCTGGATCTGGCGGCCCAGGCCGAAATGCAGGAACAGCATCTGCTGAAAAACCGGGTGACCGACGAAGAGATTGCCGATGTGCTGTCGCGCTGGACCGGTATTCCCGTTTCCAAGATGCTGGAAGGCGAAAAAGACAAGCTGCTGCGCATGGAAGACAGCCTGCACGATCAGGTGATCGGACAGAACGAGGCGGTCGAGGCGGTGTCCAATGCCATTCGCCGCAGCCGCGCCGGATTATCCGATCCCAATCGGCCGGTGGGGTCTTTCCTGTTCATGGGCCCGACCGGGGTGGGTAAAACCGAGCTGTGCAAGGCGCTGGCCGATTTTCTGTTCGACAGCCGTGACGCCATGGTGCGTATCGATATGTCGGAGTTTATGGAAAAGCACTCTGTGTCTCGCCTGGTGGGCGCGCCTCCCGGCTATGTGGGTTATGAAGAGGGTGGTTACCTGACCGAGGCGGTACGGCGTAAACCTTATTCGGTGATCCTGCTGGATGAGGTAGAGAAGGCGCATCCGGACGTGTTCAACATTCTGTTGCAGGTGCTGGATGACGGCCGCCTGACCGATGGCCAGGGCCGCACCGTGGATTTCCGCAATACGGTGGTGATCATGACCTCCAATATTGGATCGGACCTGATTCAGGAGCACAGCACCGATAAGGATTATGATGAAATGAAGGAAATGCTGATGGGCGTGTTGAGCCATCAGTTCCGTCCCGAGTTCATCAACCGAATCGACGATATTGTGGTGTTCCACCCGTTGGCGGAGGAGCAAATCAAGTCAATTGCGCGTATTCAGCTGCAGGGACTGGTGGATCGGCTCGAAGACAAGGGCTTCGAGGTTACCATTACCGAACCGCTGCTGGAAAAGCTGGCCCATGCGGGCTTCGATCCGCTGTTTGGTGCTCGCCCATTGAAGCGGGCGATACAGCAAAAAGTGGAAAACCCGCTGGCACAGGCCATGCTGTCCGGCAAGGTGGTTCCCGGCAAACCGCTGGAGCTGGATGCCGACAGCGAAGGGCTGATTCTCAACCAGTAAATAAAAAATCCCGCTTCGGCGGGATTTTTTTTGCGTGTTAACCCGGGCGGCCGTCGATTCTCGGTCGGGTCAGTATCGGCCAGTACACCCAACTGAAAACTCCGAAGGCCAACACCCAGACCAGGGCGCTGGCGTGGTAAGCCGCACTCGTCATACCCGGAGCCAACAAGGGCAGCAGACTGCGCAGCAATGCTGCGAGTATCAGTAGTACAAAAGCAACAACGATCGGACGGCCGATGGCCAGTGGTCGACCCGAGTGGCCAAGCGATACTCGGGCAATCATCCCGAAAATGACCATACCGATAGCGCCGGTGGTCAGCCAGTGGGTGGCCAGAGAGGTGCTGATGCCCCATTGCAATAGTGCTGCGGCCAGGGCTAGCAGACCTAAGGGTATAAAGAGATAGCCCAGGTGCAGTATCCACAGCAGAGGGATATTCAGTGTCAGCTTGCTGTTCCAGCGAACCAGGCGAACCAGGTTGGCCAGCGCGGCGAGCAGCAGTATCACCGCCAGTAGACTATTCAAGCCGTCGGTACGTGGTAACAGTAGCCAGCCCAATACTCCCAGCCAGAGTGTGCCCAGGCTCAGTTTCTCCAGCCAGGGTTGGGGTACCGGCTTGTCGGTATTGGTCGCTCTAGCAGTAAAGAAGGGAATAACCCGACCACCCATCACGGCAATCAAACCGCTCAGTGCCAGTACGGCGGTAACGAACATTCGCTCGGCCAGCAACCAGTTACCACTGAAGGCGGCGTAATAGCTGAGCGCATTCAACAGGGTGAAGACGATAAACAAAGGCACGAAGAACAAATTGCGCCATTGCTTCACTTGCAACACGGGCCGAGCCACCATGCCGGCCACCAGTGGCAGCCATAATAGGTCGAGCGTGATCACCAGTGGACTAAGCTCTCCGCGCAGTGGCATCAACAGGCGCGAGAGTAGCCAAAGACCGGCGACCACCGCCAGCGGCCAGCCGCGCACGCCGGGCATACCGGTCCAGTTTTGCATGGCGGTGAGTACGAAGCCGGCGACGATAGCCAGCGCAAAGCCGAAGATCATTTCATGGGCATGCCACCAGATGGGGTTGCTTACTCCCGGCAATACGGCCACGCCGGACAGGCTGAGCCACCACAACAGCATGGCCAGAGCAGAGAAGAGGGCACCGCCTAAAAAGAAGACCCGGAAACCAAGCCTGAACAGGGGCCAGATTCTGCTCTCTTTTTTGGCATCGAGTATTTGCATCATGGTTACCTTATAAGTATTTAATATGCACATTATAGTTGTTGCGATAAAAATAACGGGATCAGGATCAAAATAGACTGATTAAGGGGGATTTAGATTAAATAAAAAGCGAATTGGTTGAGTTGTGAACGGTCGATCGTTTGTGGCCTGTTTTTGTCAAAAAAGCCCTTGCGTAAAAGCGGGCGCTCCCTATAATGCGCATCCACTGACACGGGGCAACACGCCAACGGTCACAAG
>JAAEZO010000176.1 GCA_018222825.1 Gammaproteobacteria bacterium | reverse complement strand
TGCTCAAGCCCGGCTTCAAGGGCATGGCCGAGGCGGTGGTGTTGCTGGAGCAGGCGCTGGCCGAGCAACGCAACATATTGATAGTGGGCGACTTCGACTGTGACGGCGCCACCAGCTCGGCGCTGATGGTGCATGGCCTGCGTGCCATGGGCGCCGAGAAGGTCAATTATCTGGTGCCCAACCGGTTCGATTATGGCTATGGCCTCAGCCCGCTGGTGGTGGAAGAAGCCATCACCCTGGGAGCCGAGCTGCTGATCACCGTCGACAACGGTATTTCCAGCATCGCCGGGGTGGCGGCGGCCAGGGCGGCGGGCATGCAGGTGATCGTGACCGATCACCACCTGCCGGGCGAAGAAACTCCCGACGCCGACGCCATCGTCAATCCCAACCAGCATGGCTGTGATTTTCCTTCCAAGAATCTGGCCGGGGTAGGTGTGGCCTTTTATCTGCTGCTGGCGCTGCGGGCGGCACTGACCGAACATGGCTGGTTCGGCAAGTTGGGCATCACGGCGCCCAACATGGGCGAATATCTGGATCTGGTGGCGCTGGGCACGGTGGCGGACGTGGTGGCACTGGACGAAAACAACCGGGTGCTGGTACATCAGGGTTTGCAGCGAATGCGGGCGGGTCGGCTGCGGCCCGGCATTCAGGCGTTAATCGATATCTCGGGGCGCAACCAGCAGCGGCTGGTGGCCACGGATCTCGGCTTTGCCCTCGGCCCCCGGCTCAATGCGGTGGGGCGGCTCGACGACATGTCGATGGGGGTGGCCTGTCTGCTCAGCAACAATCTGGACGAGGCGCGCAAGCTGGCGTCTATGATGGACGAGCTCAATCGCGAGCGAAAGGCCATCGAGGCCAGCATGCAGCACGAGGCGCTGGCCAGTCTGACCAAGGTACGCATCAGCGACGGCGAGCTGCCGTCGGGTCTGGTGCTGCATCAGGATGACTGGCATCAGGGCGTGGTGGGGCTGGTGGCCTCGCGCATCAAGGAACGCTACTTTCGCCCGGTGATTGCCTTTGCCGAAGCGGGCGATGACGAGCTGAAGGGCTCGGGCCGCTCCATTCCCGGCGTGCATCTGCGGGATTTGCTGGAAACCATCAACAGCCGGCATCCGGGACTAATCACCAAGTTCGGTGGTCATGCCATGGCGGCGGGACTGTCGTTGACCAAGGCGTCGCTGGCGCCATTCAAGGCGGCGTTCGAGCAGGTGGTAGAAGAGTGGGTCAGCCCCGAGCTGCTGGCCGGCGAGATTTTGAGTGACGGCGAACTGGCGGTAAGCGATCTCACCCTGGAGCTGGCCGAGCAGTTGCGCTTTGCCGGCCCCTGGGGTCAGGCCTTTCCCGATCCGCTGTTCGACGGCGAGTTTCGCATCGTGCAGCAGCGGCTGGTGGGCGAAAAGCACCTCAAGCTGGTGCTGAGCCCGGACGAGGGCCGCACCGTCATCGACGCCATCGCCTTCAACGTGGACCTGAGCGTCTGGCCCAATGCCGCCATTCAACGGGTGCAACTGGCCTACAAGCTGGATGTGAATGAATGGCGGGGCAAGCGGCAGCTGCAACTGATGGTCGAGCAGCTGGCGCCGCTGTAACGCGCCAGTTTATCCAACAAAAAAAAAGGGCCCGCGAGGGCCCTTTTTGCGTTCTTGTCGGCGTTACAGAATGAAGGCGCTGACCAGACCGTTCAGTTCACCGGCCTGTTTGTGCAGGTCTTTCGATTGCGCCAGCGACTGCTCGGCATCGTCGGCCAGCTCGTCGGCCACGTCCTTGATGGCGGTGGTGTTCTGGGTAATTTCACCGGTCACCTGGCTCTGCTCTTCGGCGGCGGTGGCAATCTGGCTGGCCATGTCCGAAATCAGGCTCACGGCGGTGGTGATCTCGGTCAGGGCGGCGGCGGCGGCCTCGGCATCTTCCACGCTCAGCTCGGCCAGGTTGCGGCTGGTATCCATCAGTTTTACCGCCTCGGCCGTGGCCTGTTGCAGGCTGCTGATGGTGGCCTGAATTTCTTCGGTAGAGGCATGGGTACGCTGGGACAGCACGCGTACCTCGTCGGCCACGACCGCAAAACCACGGCCCTGCTCACCGGCCCGGGCCGCTTCAATGGCGGCATTCAGCGCCAGCAGGTTGGTCTGCTCGGCCACCCCCTGAATGGTGGACAGTACGCTGGAAATCTCTTTGGCGTGCTGATCCAGACGCTGAATCACCACCGCCGCCTGAATCATCTCGCGCGACAGCAACTGAATGGAATCCCGGGTCTTGTTGACCTGCTGCTTGCCCAGCTCGGTGCTGGTAGTGGATTGCTGGGCGGCGGTGGCGGTATGTTCGGCGTTGTTGGCGATTTCATGAGTGGCAGACGCCATTTCGGTAACCGCGGTGGCCACCATGCTCACTTCCTGCTGCTGGCGGCCCAGCTCGGTCACGGTCTGGTTGGCGCGCACCGAGGCCTGTTCGGCATTGCTGCCCAGATGTTCGGCCTGGCTGCGGATTCGGCTGATAAGCTCGGCCTGACTGGCCACAAAATGGTTGAAGTTGCCGGCAAGCTGGCCCACTTCATCCTGACTTTGAATGGTGATGCGGCGGGTCAAATCACCCCGGCCACCGGCAATCTGCTCCAGCGCCAAAGATACCCGCAGCAAGGGGGCCAGCAGCAGATTGACCAGCAGATTGATCAGTACACCTGCCACCACGACAGCCAGGGTTGCCATGCCCAGCTGTTGCCACAGCATGGGGCCAAGCGGGGCTTCCAGTGCTTTCTTGTCGAGTACCAGCAGCAGTTGCCAGTTGGTGCCGGGTACATCCTGGGCGTACACCAGCTTGGCTTCTCCGTTCAACTGCTCCGGATACAATTGCTGGTTTTGACGCCACTTTTGCAGATTGCTCGCCGTCAGGTTGGAGTCCAGACGGGTGGCGGGCTTCAGATTCATGGTGGTGTCGCGATAGGCAATCAGGGTGCCGTCTTTGCTCAGCATCATGGCGTACCCCTCGGCCGGCAGCCGAATGGCGTTGATATCCTCAACCAGGCTGGTAATGGCGACATCGGCGCCAATCACACCGGTCAGCCGGCCATCAACCTGCACCGGCGCGGCCAGGGTGACCACGGTGCCGAGGCCGGTGGCATCTTCATAGGGGGTGGTTACGATGGCCTTGTTTTCTTGCAGCACCTGTTGATACCAGGGGCGGCTGCGGGGGTCGTAACCGGTACGATCGATGCTGGGGTCGGCATCAAACATCACGCCGTCGCGAGAGCCGAAATAGCTCAGTGCGAACTGACCGGCTTCCTGCGCCTGTTGCAGCGAAGGCAACAGCGCCTGATCGAGCTGTCGGCCGGCAGCCGCCAGTATGTTCTGACGGCTGCCAATCCAGTTGGCAATCCTGTCGGCTTCTATCTTGCTCTGACCGGAAACCAGCTCGGTGCTGCCCTGATAAAGCTGGGATTTCATGTTGTGGAAGCTGATGGTGCTGAGCGCGGCCACGGTGACCGTGATGGCAGCGATAAAGCTAAGTAGAATCTTGTGCTTTAATTTTAAATTATTCATTTTTTATATGTTGTATTGGTGGGTTAACTTAATATCGACCGCTAATATTAAAACTTTAATCAGAGCTAAATAGTGTCGCTTTGCTGAAATGTAACAGCTGCTTGCTGCGTTTGGCCTTGGCTTTCGGTAGAATCGGGGCCTTGATGCTGGCTCAGGCCAGCCTCACCCATTCACTCAGTACAACAGAGAGTCTGTCGACCCATGTTTGAAGTAAACCCTGTGTACAACAAACTCAAGGAGCTGGCTGAACGGGCCGAGCTTCTTAGGGGGTACCTTTGACTATGATGCCAAGAAAGAGCGTCTGGAAGAGGTAAATGCCGAGCTGGAACAGCCGGATGTGTGGAACCAGCCCGAGCGTGCCCAGGCACTGGGTAAGGAAAGATCCAGCCTGGATTCGGTGATCGGCACCCTGGACGCCCTGGCGTCGGGTCTCGAAGACATCGCCGGCCTGGTAGAGCTGGCGGTCGAGGAAGAAGATGAAGAGACCTTCATCGAAGCCCAGACCGAGCTGGATACCCTGGACAAACGGCTGGCAGATCTGGAATTCCGTCGCATGTTCTCCGGCGAGAATGATGCCTCCGACTGCTATCTGGATCTGCAGGCCGGTTCCGGCGGCACCGAAGCACAGGACTGGTGCAACATTGTCTTGCGCATGTACCTGCGCTGGGGCGAGTCGCGGGGCTTCAAGACCGAGATTATCGAACTGTCCGACGGCGATGTAGCCGGCATCAAGTCTGCCACCGTCAAGTTCAGCGGCGAATACGCCTTTGGCTGGCTGCGTACCGAATCCGGCGTACACCGCCTGGTGCGCAAGTCGCCGTTCGATTCCGGCGGCCGCCGCCACACCTCGTTCTGCTCTGCCTTCGTGTATCCGGAAGTCGACGACAACATCGAAATCGATATCAATCCTTCGGATCTGCGGGTCGATACCTACCGCGCCTCGGGCGCCGGTGGTCAGCACGTTAACCGGACCGACTCGGCGGTGCGTATTACCCACGAGCCGACCGGCATTGTGGTGCAGTGTCAGAACGACCGTTCCCAGCACAAGAACCGCGATCAGGCGATGAAGCAGCTGAAAGCCAAGCTGTATGAATTCGAACTGCAGAAGCAGAATGCCGAGAAGCAGGCGATGGAAGACAGCAAGTCCGATATCGGCTGGGGCAGCCAGATCCGTTCTTACGTGCTGGACGATGCGCGCATCAAGGATTTGCGTACCGGCGTCGAGACCCGTAACACCCAGGCGGTGCTGGACGGTGACCTGGACAAGTTTATCGAAGCCAGCCTCAAGTCCGGGCTCTAAATAACTGGACTGTGATTGCTACACACCAGACCACGACCGGCGCCGCACGCAACGCATATAATGGCGTCGTGCGGCGCCAGTCGGTGTAGCAGGGTGAGCAACAGTTATTGACTTATCAAGATTCAAACAAGGCTTAATCATGACAGAGCAGCTACAAGACGAGAACAAATTG
>JAAEZO010000175.1 GCA_018222825.1 Gammaproteobacteria bacterium | reverse complement strand
CTCTTCATAGGTATAACCCTCGTATAATCAACAAAAAGTGCACGGCAGCGTTACCACCGCCGCCCCTTATCAATAAGGGAATTACGGCTGCAGATCAAGGCTAAATTTTAACCAAAAACGAGATTGCGAGATTAATATCTGATATTTATGACATTTTTATTAAAAACAAAAATGTAGAAGTGTGAACCGGTTCACCGGGATGAAGGAAGTCGATAAAGCGAACGCTTTGGCGGACATGAAGACAGCAATTAAATAGCAGAATGCCCGCATCGGCGGGCATTCTGAAAACAAAAACCGGTTAAGACGACGATTTTAACCGGCAGCCATGGCTTCCAGCTCTTCCCAACGGGCGAAGGCCACTTCCAGCTCGGCTTCGGCATCGGCCAGTTGCTGCAGGGTAGCCTGTGTCTGCTCCTCGGGCTGAGTGAAAAAGTCAGGCCCATTGACCGCTTGCTGCAATGAAGCAATTTGCTGCTCCAGCTGTTCCAGCTTCAGCGGCAAACCGCTCAGCTCTTGCTGCAGCTTGTACGACAGCTTCTTGCCAGACTTGGGCTTGTTCTCGGCCTTGGCAACCGGCTTGGCGGCTTTTTCCTTCGCTACCGCCACTTCGGTCTGATAGGACAACTGATGCTGCATGTCCTGATAGCCACCGACAAACTCGCTGACCTTGCCCTCGCCTTCAAACAACCAGCAATGAGTTGCGGTGTTGTCGATAAAGTCCCGGTCGTGGCTGACCAGCAGCAGGGTGCCTTTATAATCGGCGAGCAACTCTTCGAGCAGCTCCAGGGTTTCAACGTCCAGATCGTTGGTCGGTTCATCGAGCACCAGCAGGTTGCTGGGCTTGAGGAACAGGCGAGCCAGCAGCAGGCGGTTTTTCTCGCCACCCGACAGCGCTTTCACCGGCGTACGGGCACGCTTGGGTTCGAACAGAAAGTCCTGCAGGTAGCCGAGCACGTGACGGCTGCGACCATTGACTTCCACTTCCTGCTTGCCTTCGGCCAGGTTGTCCATCACGGTGCGTTCGGGATCCAGCTGTTCCCGATATTGATCGAAATAGGCAACTTCCAGCTTGGTGCCACACTTCAAGGTGCCATGCTGGGGTTCCAGTTTACCCAGCAGCAGCTTGATGAGGGTACTCTTGCCGCAACCGTTGGGGCCAACCAGGGCAATTTTATCGCCACGCTGTACCAGGGTGGAAAAGTTCTTGAGCAAGGGCTTGCCTTCGTAGGCGAAGTCGATGTTTTCGGCTTCGAACACGATTTTGCCGGAGCGACGTACGTCGTCCAGGGTGACGCTGACCTTGCCGACGCTTTCACGACGCTGACTGCGCTCGTTACGTAATGCCTTGAGGGCACGAACCCGGCCTTCGTTACGGGTACGGCGCGCCTTTACCCCCTGACGGATCCAGGCTTCTTCCTGCGCCAGGCGTTTGTCGAACAGCGCATTCTGCTCGGCTTCTACCCGCAGCGCTTCTTCCTTGCTGACCAGGTAGTCGTCGTAGTTGCCGGGCCAGCTGGACAGCTTGCCGCGATCCAGATCCACGATGCGGGTGGCCATCTTGCGAATAAAGGCACGATCGTGGCTGACGAAGACGATGGCGCCCCTGAAGTCCAGCAAAAAGCTTTCGAGCCAGGCAATGGCGTCGATATCCAGGTGGTTGGTGGGTTCGTCCAGCAGCAGAATGTCCGGATCGTTGGTCAGTGCGCGGGCCAGGGCCACCTTGCGCAACCAGCCGCCCGACAAATCGTTCAGTCGTGTATCGCCGTTCAGACCGAGCAGGGTCAGGCTCTGATTGATGCGGGTATCGAACTGCCAGCCATTGGCATGTTCTACCTGCTCTTGCAGACGCATCAACTCGTTCATGGCTTTATCTGAGGTGTCGTGACACACCAGATCCAGCTGATGATGATACTTGGCCAGCAAGGCTCCCATCTCGGCCAGACCACCGGCCACATAGTCGAACACGGTTTGATCGTCGGCGACCTTGGGCGGATCTTGCTCGAGTCGGGCGATATTGACATTCTGCTGCAGCTGGCGACGACCGTCGTCCAGCTGCAGTTCGCCGGCAATCACCTTCATCAGGGTCGACTTGCCGGCACCATTACGGCCTACGATACAAACCCGTTCTCCGGGCAGTATATTGAATTCCAGCCCGTCCAATAACGGGGCATCACCAAACGCCAACTGGGCGTTTTGCAGGGTTAACAAACTCATGAAGTCACTCGGTTAAAGGCAATAATATCGGCGGCGCTAAAGGGCCAGTCCAGCTCGGCGCCATCTTGGCGGCGCAGAACCGGAATGCGTACCGCGTAAGCGGCCAGCCATTGCTCATTGTTGATAATATCTTGTTGTTCTGTGTCGCCATGCAGGCCGCACTGCTCAAGCAGTGCCCAGGCCTGTTCGCACAGGTGACAACCATCGGTAGAAAACAGCGTCAGGCTCATCATTGACTCCGGCGAATTTCCCAGCAGTTATGAATGTGCGGATTACGGGCAAAGTCTTTCGGCAGGGTGGACTTGGTAATGTCTTTGGCTACCAGCCCCAGTTCTTCCAGCCCGGCCATGTCCATTTTGAAATGACGCTTGTTGTTGGAAAAAATCAGCAGGCCATCCGCGCGCAGTCGATTGCTCAACAGCCGCAGCAATTCGATGTGATCGCGCTGCACGTCGAAGGCATCTTCCATCCGCTTGGAGTTGGAGAAGGTCGGCGGATCGACGAAGATCAGATCGTAATCGTCACCGGGTTTGCTCAGCCAGTTCAGGCAGTCGGCCTGTACATACTGGTGGCGGCGACCAGTCAGACCATTGAGCTGCATGTTGCGCTCGGCCCAACCCAGATAGGTCTTGGACATATCGACGGTGGTGGTCGACTTGGCGCCACCCAATCCTGCATGTACGGAGGCGGTGCCGGTGTAGGCAAATAGATTGAGAAAATCCTTGCCCTTGGCCAGTTCGCCCAGTCGTTTGCGAATGGGTCTGTGATCCAGAAACAGGCCGGTATCCAGGTAGTCGTGCAGGTTTACCAGCAGGCGGGCGTTGTGCTCCTGTACTTCCATCCACTGATCGCGGCGGTCCAGCTTTTCGTACTGTTCCCTGCCCTGCTGGCGCGAGCGGACTTTCAGAATGATCTTGTTGCCCTGTACGCCGGTGACCGCCATGGTCGCCTGCACCAGATCGTAGAAACGAGCGCGTGCCTTGTATTCGGGAATGGTTTTCGGCGCCGCGTATTCCTGGATGACAATGTAATCCTGATAACGGTCGATGGCGGCGTTGTATTCCGGCAAGTCCGCATCATACAGGCGGTAGCAGTCAATCTGCTCGTTACGGGCCCACTTTTCCAGCGCCTTGATGTTCTTGGCCAGGCGATTGGCAAAGTCTTCCGCCAGCGGGCGTGCCGCTTTGGCATCTTCGGCAATCTGATAATTGCGCAGTTCACAGGCCAGAGCGCCGTTGAACAGCTTGTAGATTTTTTCGTGGCGCAGACGCAGACAACTGAGCAACTCCGGCGAGCTGGAAATCAGGCTGACGTGCCAGCCCTTGAACTGATCGCGCAGGGTATCGCCCAATTGCTGATGCAGCCCCAGCAAAGACGGAAACTCGCTCAAGCGCTCACCGTAAGGCGGGTTGGAAATCAACCAGCCCGGTTCGACCGCGGGATTGACCAGGGTGTTAACGCTGCCCTGGGCAAAGTGGATCAGCCCGGCGACGCCGGCAGACTCGGCATTTTCCTGGGCGAAGGCCAGTACCCGCTTGTCTTGATCGAAACCATAAAGCTGCGTGTTGGCCTGCTTCATGCCACGGGTAGCCCGTACCGTGGCCTCGGCGCTGATCTCCTGCCACAAAGCACGATCGTGGCCGCTCCAGGCCATAAAGCCGAAGCGCACCCGCAACAAACCCGGCGCCTGATCGGCCGCCATCAATGCTGCTTCTATTAATAAGGTACCGGAACCGCACATGGGATCGACCAGCGGAGTACTGATATCCCAGCCACTGCGCAGCAGAATGGCGGCGGCCAGGTTTTCCTTCAGGGGTGCTTCACCCGCCTGCTGGCGGTAGCCCCGTTGGTGCAGCGCCGGGCCGGACAGATCCAGAGTAATGCTAAGTTGATTACGCTTGAGGTGCGCCAGAATACGAATATCCGGCGTGCGCTTGTCCACGTTCGGCCGCTCGCCCCAGCGCTTGGTCAGTCGATCGACGATGGCGTCCTTGATCTTGAGCGCCCCGTACTGGGTATTGGTGATGGCTTCATTACCGCCAGAAAAGTCGACGGCAAAGGTCTGCCCTGGTTGAATATGCTGCTCCCACTCGATATTGGCCGCGCCCAGATAAAGGTCCATATCATCGCGCATGGTGAAGTCGGCCAGTTGCAACATGATACGCGAGGCCAGCCGGGACCACATGCAGGCACGGTAAGCGGTGGCCAGCTCGCCTTTAAAGGCCACGCCGGCCACGGTTTCCTGAAGCTCGGTGGCGCCCAGGTTTTTCAGTTCATCGGTGAGTAAGGATTCCAGCCCCTTGGGGCAGGTTGCAAAAAACGGCAGCATAGTCAGGCTTGTCTAATAAAAAGAGGGCCGCATTATACCTCAAAGCACCCCCGGACTGTAAAAATTGCCGCGTATTGCACGGAATATCGGCAGGTTGCGGCATAATCCAGCATGCGAAACAAAGTTCTGCCGGCGGCCTTGCTTTCAGTGATGCGGATCACTAGTATACGCAGCCTGAGGACGCGGGATGGAGCAGTCTGGTAGCTCGTCGGGCTCATAACCCGAAGGTCGTCGGTTCAAATCCGGCTCCCGCAACCAACTCAGAACATGGTACAGTAGTGAAGTAAAGTGCAAGTATAGGACGCGGGATGGAGCAGTCTGGTAGCTCGTCGGGCTCATAACCCGAAGGTCGTCGGTTCAAATCCGGCTCCCGCAACCAACTTGAACAAGTAATACAGCAATACCAGAAGTAGTAAAAAGCGTAAGTAATGGACGCGGGATGGAGCAGTCTGGTAGCTCGTCG
>JAAEZO010000174.1 GCA_018222825.1 Gammaproteobacteria bacterium | reverse complement strand
TGCCGATGCTGAGCGGCAATGGCATGACGCTGCTGCAGCAGCCGGGCGAGATACTGGCGGCGCTGCAGGCCGATATTCGGGCGGCGCGCAGCTCTTGCTACCTGGAATACTATATCTGGTATGCCGGCGGGCGAGCCGATGATATTGCCTTCGAATTGATGAATGCGGCCCGTCGAGGGGTAGATTGCAGGTTGTTGCTGGACTCGGTCGGCAGTGCCAACTTCTTTCGCAGCCACTGGCCGCGCCGCCTGCGGGAAGCGGGCGTCAAGGTGATTGAGGTGCTGCCGGTGGGTACCTTTCGCTTGCTGTTCGAGCGACAGGATCTGCGCATGCACCGCAAGCTGGTGGTGATCGATGACGATATCGCCTACACCGGCTCCATGAATCTGGTGGATCCGGCCTGCTTTAAACAACACGCGGGCGTGGGGCAATGGGTCGATATCATGCTGCGCATCCGCGGGCCCATAGTGCCCATCTTCTGGTCGTTGTTTGTGTGGGACTGGGAAATGGAAACCGGCGAGCGGCTGCTTGAGCAACTGGAGTATCACCCCATCAGTTGCCTGGATAACCAGCTCAAGCTGCAGCTGTTGCCCTCGGGTCCTTTCATGGGTGGCGATGCCATTCAGCAGAGTCTGCTGACCGCCATCTATCAGGCCCGGCGACGACTGGTGCTGATCACCCCTTACTTCGTGCCCGACGATGCGCTGGTGGCGGCGTTATGCTCGGCGGCGGATCGCGGGGTAGAAATACAGCTGGTACTGCCGGCCAGAAATGACTCGCGCATGGTCAACTATGCCTGCAATGCCTTCTTCGACGAGTTGCTGCAGGCGGGAGTTGAGATTCACTTGTACGGCGCCGGCCTGCTGCATACCAAGTGTGTGTTGGTGGATCATCAGTTTGCGCTGGTCGGCACGGTGAACCTGGACAAGCGCAGCCTGTGGCTGAACTTCGAAATGACATTACTGGTGGATGATGGTGAAGCGATGGGCGAGTTGCTGCAGCTGGCTGACAGCTACCTGAGTGACGCCCAGCCGGTGTGCTGGCTGGAGTGGCGCCAACGACCGTTGCGCCGCCGGGTAGCGGAAAATCTGTTTTACCTGCTGAGCCCGCTGCTGTAGTCGTGTTAAGCGGTAAGCTGGACGAGCCTTGTCACATCTGCGTTTTTTGTCACCCCTGTGAAGGCAGGGTCCATGTTTGGGACTGTTATCAACCGGTAGGTGCGGGTTCATGGATTCCCGCCTTCGCAGGAATGACTAATCAAAGTACAGCGGGAATGACTAACCGAAGTACAGTAGGAATGACCAATCAAAATCCAGCGGGAATGACGCTCGAAGAGCGGAAGCATTTTCATAAAGATGCGGCGCTGTATTCCACAGCGCCGCATCTTGTTTGCTTACCGCTCGTGCAATGTTACTGCCGGTAATGCTTGAGGAAGCGGGCGAGGCGGCCGATGGCATCTTCCAGCTCTTCTACCCGCGGCAGGGTGACCAGACGGAAGTGGTCCGGGGTGGGCCAGTTGAAACCGGTGCCCTGCACCAGCAGCATCTTTTCCTGCAGCAGCAGGTCATACACCATCTTCTGATCGTCCTTGATGTTGTACATCTTGGGATCCAGCCGGGGGAACATGTAGATGGCGCCCTTGGGCTTGACGCAGCTGACGCCCGGAATCTCGTTCAGCAGCTCCCAGGCCCGATCCCGTTGCTGGCGCAAACGCCCGCCGGGTAATACCAGTTCGTTGATGCTCTGGTAGCCGCCCAGCGCCGCCTGAATGGAATGCTGCATCGGCACGTTGGCACACAGCCGCATGGACGACAGCATCTCCAGCCCTTCGATATAGCCCTTGGCCTGATGCTTGGGACCGCTCAGCATCATCCAGCCCTGGCGGAAACCGGCGGCACGGTAACTTTTCGACAAGCCGTTGAAGGTGGCGACCAGCACGTCGTCACACAGGGTGCACACCGAATGGTGGGCCACATCGTCGTAGAGGATCTTGTCGTAGATTTCGTCGGCGAAGATGATGAGCTTGTTCTGGCGAGCGATTTCTATTACTTCCAGCAGGAATTCGCTGCCGTAAACGGCGCCGGTGGGGTTGTTGGGGTTGATCAGCACTATGCCCCGGGTGCGCGGAGTGATTTTGGACTTGATGTCGTCCAGATCCGGATACCAGTCGGCCTGCTCGTCACAGAGGTAGTGTACCGCCTTGCCACCGGACAGGGTCACGGCGGCGGTCCACAGCGGGTAATCGGGCGAGGGCACCAGAATTTCGTCGCCGTTATTCAGCAGCGCCTGCATCGCCATCACAATCAGCTCCGACACGCCGTTGCCGATATAGATATCGTCCAGATCCGTGGTGCGCAATCCCTTCTGCTGGTAATACTGCATCACCGCCTTGCGCGCCGAAAACAGCCCCTTGGAGTCGCAATAGCCCTGGCTGGTCGGCAGGTTGACGATGATGTCTTTCAGCAGCTCTTCCGGCGCATCGAAGCCGAAAGGGGCGGGGTTGCCGATATTGAGTTTGAGGATCCGATGGCCTTCGTCTTCCAGGCGACGGGCTTCTTTGTGGACTGGTCCGCGAATGTCGTAACAGACGTTGTCCAGCTTGTGCGATTTTTCTACGGAATACATGGGTGCTAACGGCCTCGGATTACGCACCGGCCCGGGCTGTGACCGACCGGCTGAACGTTACCCGTGCAACATAACGTGATGTGCCGTGGGCAAAAAAGCGATTCGGAAGCCACCGGCCGGTAAAGACTAGTGATATGTTCCATGATGAGACTTTGCAGCCAAGATGAAAAGAGGTAATGAGCGGGTTGTGACGAAAAAAGAGCAGAAGCGGCATTTTTGTCAACAGACAGGCAGTAACCCGTTATCAGATGAGGAAAAAATATTCTGATAACGGGTAGTCAGAGACTTACTGGTAAAGACCCAGATTGGCCTTGGCGTGAGCTTCAAACTCGGTGTAACCACCGATGTGCTGCTGGTCGATAAAAATTTGCGGCACGGTTTCTACCGGCTTGCCGACGGTTTTTTCCAAATCTTCCTTGGAAATGCCTTCGGCATGAATGTCGATATAACGGAAAGTGAAATCATCCCGCTCCTCGGTCAGTTTTTCTGCCAATTCTTTGGCCCGAACACAAAAGGGGCAACCGGGGCGACCGAAAATCACTGTAAACATAGGCTCTCTCCTGACTGACTGGTGGAGCACAGTATAGGGACTGTGCTCTCGTTTTATAAATCGTTAGTTTTTTGCTGATTGATTGGTTTTAACAATGGAATCTGGCGTGACCACCGACTCCAGCCAACGGCGTTCAAAACGACGGGCGGGCCATTCACCCTGACCGGCGGCAATGTTCTTTTCATGTTGTGGGCTGATGGACAAACCATTCTGCAACAGCACGAAGGCCTTGCGCTGGCCGCCGTCGGTATCGATAAAGCCGGCCAGATTCTGCACATGAGCAATGGTGCCGGTTTTGGCCATGATTTTACCCTTGAGCGCCGGGCCGAGCACGCTGCGACGATAGCGCAGGGTGCCGCTTTCGCCGCTGACCGGCAACACGCCCATCAGCCAGTTGGCGCGGGGATCCTGAGCCATCACCAGCAATACCGCCAGCAGATCTTCGGCGCGCAGCAGATTATGAGCAGAGAGTCCGGAGCCATCGGCCAGCCAGGATGGGCCCAGATCGATACCGGCCTGTTCTTTCAGGATGTCGCGCACCGCCTGGGTGCCGTTACGAAAGCTGCCGGGCTGCTTGAAGTGCTCGGCGCCGAGGGTACGCAGCAGGCTGTCGGTATAGAGATTATCGGAATGTTCCAGTATTTGTCGGCTCAGCTCCCGTAGCGGGGGCGAGTTGTGATGGGCCAGCTCGGGCCAATCGTTGGCTTCGATGTGGCTGGTGTTAATGCCGCCGGATACCCGAATGCCTGCCTGGCCCAGCGCCCAGCGGGTCAGCTGTTCACCCCAGGCGTCCACATCCTGAATGGCAAAGCGCAGCGGCCAGGGATCCTTGCGCGGGCCGATACAGCCGGTGAGGCGATACTGGTTGGGGGGGCTCATTTCCACTTCCAGCTCGCAGAAGCGGCGCTGCTGCTCGGCACGACTCAGCACCTCGACCTCGGCGCTGACCGTGACCGGCTGATGCGCCGGCACCGTGGCGCGGGCCGCCTGTCCGCTGCGGGCGTAGAGCGCGCCCTGTACACAGTTGCGATCCAGGATCAGGGCCGATACCGGCGAGGTATAGCAAACACTCAAATCGTTCCACGACCAGCCGTTACCGCGATCGTAGCCGCCGAAGCGTTGCTGGTTGAGTAATACATTACCGCTTATCTGGCGGATGCCGGTGCGTTTCAGCAGATCGCGCAACTGCTCTCTTTTCAACGTGGGATCACCGACAAAGTCGATCAGCAGATCGCCGACCAGCTTGCCGTTTTGCAGCTTGCCCCGGTAGTGAACGCGGGTGGTGTAGTGCCATTCGGGACCTAGCGCCAGGGCGCCGGCCAGAGTGGTAACCAGTTTCTGGGTCGAGGCCGGTTTCAGCAGCAGATCCGGATTATGGGCCGACTCGATTTGGCCGGTGGAGGCATCGGCCAGTATCCAGGCCGCCTGGCCGTGTTCCGGAGCTGTGGCCGCCTTGTTCGTTTCCAGCGGCGTTGTCGCTTGAACGGACAGGCTGCAGATGATGGCGGCGAAGCCGGTTAGATAACGATGCATATTTCTGTTTAAGGTCATGGGCCTTCACGGTAACGAGCATTTTAAAGTGAGTGGGCGGTTCTGAACCGGCCCTGATAATCGAACAGGGTTTCCTTGATTCGCCAGCCACGTTTGTGACTTCTGGCAATCACGAAGTCCGGGTGGCGAAAGCGGGAGGCCGAGGCCACCACCTCGGCCAGCGAGGCAAACTCCGGCTCCAGTCCGGGGGCCGGCCAATGCGGGCGCACAAATTCCAGAAAAAAACGACCGCGCCTGCCCTTGTTGTCGAAAGCATACCATTGCTGCAGCTCGGTGCCATCCTCGTCGTGATAGGTGAC
>JAAEZO010000173.1 GCA_018222825.1 Gammaproteobacteria bacterium | reverse complement strand
CGTCTTCGGCAATGGAGAAGATGGTCGGAATCACCGCAAAGCCCATGGCGATACCTACCACCAGCGAGTTGCGCTGATCGAAACCGATGCCCAGCTCGTTGGTGAGAAAGCCGCGAGCATTGCCGCCGAAAAACAGGGTTTCCACTACGGGGCTGAAGGCGAAGGACATCCAGCCCACCAGTACCACCAGCGGCAGCAACAGAATGCATTGCCAGCCCTCGGGCACCGCATTACGGATGTTCTTCGGCAGGTGATGCCAGACAAAGGCCATCAGCAATATCGACACTGGCAGCATCACCAGCAGTATCACCATGCCCGGCAGATGGGTTTCAATCAGCGGCGCCAGCCAGAGACCAGCCAGAAAACCGAGAATCACCGTTGGCAGGGCTTCCATGATTTCCACCGTCGGCTTGACCACCTTGCGCAGACCGGACGACATGAAATAGGCGGTATAGACGGCACCGGCAACGGCGATAGGCACGGCAAACAACAGCGCATAGAAGGCCGCCTTGATGGTACCGAATGAAATAGGCACCAGGCTCAGCTTGGCTTCAAAATCGCTGCTGCCGGAGGTGGACTGCCACACATATTGCGGCTCGGGATAGCCTTCGTACCATACCTTGGTCCACATGGCGCGCCAGGTCACTTCCGGGTGCTCATTCTCCACATAGAAAGTGGACAAGGTGTTGCCTTCCAGCATCAGCAACATGGAATTGCGGGGCGACATCGCCAACGCCGACACCCTGTCACCGGCCAGTTTTTCGGAAAACAGACGAGTGCCGCCGGTGGTATGGAAAATATCCAGGCTACCGTTGCTCGAGGCGGTGATGAACCCCTTGCGGTTCACCTCAGACACGATTTGCTCGATGGCGCCATTGGCTTCGAATTCCCGAATAAAGGTGAATTCGCGCTTGCCGTCACGGGTGACCTCGAACCACTGGGACACCTTGCCGTTGTCGTTGGCTACCAGCAGCGAATTACCACCGGACAGCAGGCTCAAACTGGTGATGTTGCCGCCAACGGCATTCATGGTCAGCACGTTGCGCAGCCGCAGCTTGTTGATATTGCGCACGTCATAGATGTAAACGTCATTACCGCTTCGCACGAACAGGAAACGCAGGTTCGGGGTCAGCAACAGCTGGTCCACTCGCTCGGGCAAGCCCGGAATCGTCACCTGGGTCGGTGTGAGTTCAACCTCGCCGGTGATGAAGTTTTCCTTGCCGGCAAAGCGGGTCAGGATACCGGTACCGTCGGCGGTGAGGGCGGCGGCGGCCAGATCGTCTCCGCTGCGCGCTATGCTGAGCTGGCTCAAGGGCCGCTGCTGCTCGTCCAGCACCAACGGCTGTTCGCCGAAGGGGAACACCACTTCGGGCTGAATGGTACGAACATTATTCGGGTAACTAACGTTGAACTTGGGCGACATCACCATAAAGCGGCCGTCGCTAAGCCCATAGGCCACCATCTTGTCGCCGATGTTGCGGGCAACACTGGTCACTTCATCCTCTACCTTAACGCTGTAAATCAGCTTTCCCTTTTCGGGTATCGAGTAGAAGTTCACCTCACCCCGATCGTTGAAGCGATATACCAGCTCGTTCTGCTCTTCAACACCCAGCAGTGCCGTCTTGCCCATGGCAGTGCCGGACTCGGCCAGGCTGAACTGCGGACCCGGTTCGACCCGGGCGTCATCAAAAATCGGTTTCACCACATATAGCAGGTAGAAAAAGATCAGCAGCAACGCCACCAGCACCAGTATGCCGCCGGTGGTTACACCTATGTGCGCCAGCCGGTCTTTAAACCAGCGTCTGCGGCTGCCCGACAGCGCCAGAGTTTGGGTTTCGGTTGACATCAGTCACCTCGATAAATGTCCAGTTGCGTTCAGTATATGGCAGATAAATGACAGTATTGTTACATCCATGAAGCGTGAGCTGGATGCCGGTAAAAAATATTGAAACCATCTATCTTGAACGGGCAGCCATGTCTTTTTACCGATGTATTTTACAAGGAGAGAGCCCATGAAAACCCTGGTCGCCACCCTGATAGGGCCCGACAAAACCGGTCTGGTCAAACAACTGGCCACGCTTATCAAACAACACCACGGCAGCTGGCAGGCCAGCGCCATGAGCGAGCTGGCCGGTTACTTTGCCGGCATCGTAGAAATACGGGTGCCGGAAGAGCACAGCGAGTCGCTGAGTAAGGCCCTGGGCACGCTGCCCGACTTTCAGGTACAACTGTTAGAAGGCAGTCATCAACCGCTACAGGGTCAGAAGCTGAAGTTGACGGTCACCGCCAACGACCGGCTGGGTATCATCGATGAAGTCACCGACATACTGAATCAGCTCAATATCAGCGTGAAAACCCTCAAGACCGACAGTCATCCGGCGCCCATTACCGGCATCATGCTGTTTGAGGCCAACAGTATCCTCACCCTGCCCCATGGCCAGACCCTGAACGACTTGCAGACGCGGCTGGAAGCCCTAAGCGATGATTTGGTGGTCGACATTGATCTCATTTGAGTCGTAATAAAATTGTCACATGAATCTGTCATAAAGGTGCGCCAAACATGATCTGACCCGCCTGACAGGAATAATGATGAGCACGGACAAGTGGTATCTGCCAAAGGAACTGAGCTGGCTGTCGTTCAACGAGCGAGTCTTGCAGGAAGCCATGGACAAAAGCGTACCCCTGATAGAGCGGGTACGCTTTCTGGGTATTTTTTCCAATAATCAGGACGAATTCTTTCGAGTCCGGGTTTCCGATATCAAACGCCAGATCATGATCGATGCGGATCAAGGCAAGACCAATGGTGCCGCCACCCTGCTGCGTGATATTCAGCAAAAGGTAATCACCCTGGGTGACACCTTCGATGAAGTCTACAAGGAACTGATCGTCACCCTGGCCCGGCAGAATATCTTTCTGCTCAACGAGTCTCAGCTCGAGCCCGATCAGGAAGCCTGGGCCAAACGCTATTTCGACAATGAAATTCGCGCCTACCTGTCGCCCATCATTCTACGTGCCGACATCGACCCGGTTCGTTTCCTCAAGGATGAATATACCTACCTGTGCGTGGGCATGATAAAAAACGAAGAGCGTCATTACGCGCTGGTGGAAATTCCCACCGACGTACTGCCCCGCTTCGTGGTGCTGCCCCCCGGCAAGAGCCGGCGCCGCAAAAGCATTATCATCATGGACAACGTGATTCGGCTTTGCCTCAACGATCTGTTCGCCGGTTTCTTCGAGTATGACGACATTCACGCCTATTCCTTCAAGATGACCCGGGATGCGGAATACGACCTGTCCGATCAGCTCGATCAGAGCCTGCTCGAAAAAATGAGCGATGGCCTCAAACAACGGCTGACCGCCCTGCCGGTGCGCTTTGTGCACGATCGGGACATGCCGGCAGAAATGGTGCAGACCCTGGTACGCAAACTCAAGATTCAGGGCCACGATGCGGTGATGTCCGGCGGGCGTTATCACAACTTCAAGGATTTTATCGGCTTTCCCAACATCGGCCGCCGCCACCTGGTCAACAAGCCGCTGCCGGCGCTGAAATGCCGGGAATTCCGCGACAGCCCCTCTTCCTTCGACGCCATTCGCCGGCGCGATATTCTGCTGTATTTTCCCTATCACAGCTTCAGCCACGTCACCGAATTCGTGCGTCAGGCGTCGTTCGATCCGGCGGTGGTCAGCATCAAGATGAACGTGTACCGGGTGGCCAGCCTGTCACGCATCATCTATTCGCTGATGGATGCGGCCAGCAACGGCAAGAAGGTCACCGTGGTGATTGAACTGCGTGCCCGCTTCGACGAGGCGGCCAACATCGAGTGGGCCAAGACCATGACCGAAGCCGGCATCGATGTGGAATTTGGCGTACCCAGCCTCAAGGTACATTCCAAGCTGTGCCTGGTCACCCGGCGGGAAGCCGATCAGCTGGTGCAATATGCCCATGTCGGCACCGGCAACTTCAATGAAAAAACCGCCAAAATCTATACGGATTTCTCGCTGTTGACCGCCAACCCCGAGATCACCAACGAGGTGGCGGCGGTATTCGACTTTATTCGCCAGCCCTATCGGCGGGTCAAATTCAATCACCTGCTGGTGTCGCCGCTCAATGCCCGACGCAGCCTGTACAGCATGATCGACAACGAAATCACCAACGCCAAGCAGGGGCTGCCGGCTTCATTGACGCTCAAGGTCAACAATCTGGTGGACAAGGGTTTGATCAACCGCCTCTACGGCGCCAGTCGGGCCGGGGTCAACATCGACATTATCGTGCGGGGCATGTGCTCGCTGCAGCCCGGTGTACCCGGCGTCAGCGATAATATTCGCGCCATCAGCATCGTCGATCGCCACCTGGAACACCCGCGCGTGCTGGTGTTTCATAACAATGGCCAGCCCAAGGTCTATATCTCTTCGGCCGACTGGATGACCCGCAACATCGATTTTCGTATCGAGGTGGCTACCCCGATTCTGGATTCGGCGCTGAAAAACCGCATCATCGATATTCTGCAGATCCAGCTCAACGACACCACCAAGGCCCGTGTGCTGGATCAACAACAGAACAACCATTACGTAGACAGAGGTAACCGGCGTAAAATCCGCTCCCAGGCCGCTATCTATGACTATCTGAAAGCCCTGGAGGAATAGTTTTTTCATGGAAGAACACGACGTAGCCACCATCGATTTAGGCTCCAACAGCTTTCACATGGTCATCGCCCGCTATCAGGGCAACAACCTGCGTATCGTCGATCGCATAAAAGAACGGGTTCGGCTGGCCGACGGGCTGAATGAACAGCAACAACTCAGTCAAGACGCCATGGCGCGTGGCCTGAGCTGCCTGGCCCTGTTTGCAGAACGGCTGCGCGGCTTTCCTGCCAGCCGAGTGCGCGTGGCGGCGACCTATACCCTGCGCGAAGCTGCCAACGCCGACGACTTTCTCACTCCAGCCCGTAAGCTGCTGGGCTTTCCCATCGACATCATCAGCGGCAACGAAGAAGCCCGCCTTATCTATCAGGGCGTGGCCCACACCCAGCA
>JAAEZO010000172.1 GCA_018222825.1 Gammaproteobacteria bacterium | reverse complement strand
GTTTTTCTCGCGGCGCGGCACCGGCAGACGCCGAGCGCTGGTACGACTATTTCGTCATGGCGGCGCGGGATCAGGGCATCCATACCGAGTCGGGGCGCTTTGGTGCCGATATGCAGGTAAGCCTGACCAACGACGGCCCCGTCACCTTCTGGCTACAGGTCTGACACCGTCACACAGAAGTGACCAAATTGTACTCTGCCGCATCTCGCGGCAATATACCCCCAGATAAACCTAACAGGAGCAGACCATGTATCGTGTGGTCACCCCGCAAACGGAAGCGGAACTTGAAGCCTATTACCAGCTACGCTGGTTGTTGCTGCGTAAACCCTGGCAACAGCCCAGAGGCTCGGAACGGGACGAATTCGACGAATATGCCCACCATCGCATGATGGTGGACAACAACGGCAACCTGGTGGCCGTGGGTCGCCTTTATGTCAGCGGTGACGAGGCCCAGATCCGCTTTATGGCGGTGGTGCCCGACTGTCGTGACCATGGTCTGGGTACTCGCATGGTGCAGGCGCTGGAGCAGGTGGCCCGCCAGCAGGGGGTGCGTCGGCTGGTGATGAATGCCCGGGAAGAAGCGGTAGCATTTTACAGCCGCTGCGGTTTTACCGTGGTGGGCGAAGGCCCCATCAGCTTCGGCAAAATCCCTCATCGGCAGATGATCAAGGCACTGACCTCGATTCATCAGATTCGGCATTGTCCCGAGCTCTGTGACGAGTTGCAGCGCCAATGGCACCGGCGTATTCCCATCACCGAGAAGATGGGCATCAGGATCATTCAGTACACCGGCAGCCGGTTCAAGACCAAGGGTAACCTGACCGCCAACCTCAATATGCACGAGTCGATGTTTGCCGGCAGTATTTACAGCCAGTGCGTGCTGACCGGCTGGGGCCTGATCTGGATGCAGATGCAGGAATTCGGCCTGAGCGGCGACATAGTGCAGGGCAGTGGCGACATCAAATACCTGACCCCGGTATGGGATGAGCCCACCGCCGAGGTGCAGGGGCGACTACGGGAACAGCTGATGCCGCTGCAGTCCGGTGAGCGGGTACGCATAGAGCTGAATGTGACTCTGTACAGTGGCGAACAAAAAGCCGCCAGCTTCACCGGCCGCTACGTGATATTGCCGCACTGACCTTGGTGAAAGGAGGCAACAGGGTTGCCTCCTCCGACCCGCCATTAACCCATCCATGGGGGGCTCGGAAATGCCATCCCTGGCATTTCATGGTCGGCTGAGGCAATCCCTGTTACCTTCCTCTTGTTTTCCAACTCGCCTGAAGACGGTGCTAACAGACGACTCTGTAGTACCAAAGAGGACAAAGGGATCTGCTCCACCGACCATCGCATGACAGGGATGTCATGCGCTGAGCGTCACATGGATGTGCTTGAAACGGGTCGGTGGAGCAGGCCATTTTTCCGATTTTTGCACCGAAATGAAATAGATCGTTTGTTTCATGGGATTGCTATTAGTTAGTCGCCGTTTTTGAGCTTGCGCACCGCTTCAGTGAGGCGGCCGGGCAGGCCGGCGGCGGGATAGGGCACGGAACCCCGATACCAGGTCTGGCAGGGAGTATTCAGCTCGGGCTGATGCAGTCGCAGCCGCGGAGCACGCCAGCTGTCTTCGAGCCGAATGGCCAGCTCCCGGCAGCCCTGGTCGTTGACTGCGCCCAGATCCAGTTGCCAGCGTCCGGCGAAGTCCAGCGTCCCGCGCAGGGCCAGCAGGTGCCGTACGCTTTGCACCGCGCTGCCGTCCAGTTGCCAGCGGCCTTCCTTGACCGGTCCTTTCAGCTCGGCACGATAGATAAAGCCGTCGCTTTGTTCCATATCCAGCGCCGCCAATACCGGATCGACCCGGGTCGGGCGGCGATAGTCTTCGCCCAGCCGGTGTTTCAGCCAGTCATCCAATCCCAGTTTTTCTACGAAGATATCGCGGCCATCCAGCGCCAGCGAGCCTTGCCAGCTGGCAGGCTGGCGCAGTGTGCCGGCGAGGTCGGCACTGATATCCAGCTGACCGGAAAAGGCGCGTTCGGCCTGCAGCCAGTGGCTTAATCGCCGCAATTCCAGCGCTTTCCCATCCAGCCTGATTTTGCCCTGATGGGGTGGGTAGAGCCCGATGCTGCCATCGAGATCGATGCGGCCGTCCAGGGCGTCGGTGCTCAGTTTGTCCAGCAACAGCCGGGTATCATCGAGCCGGGCGTTGAAATGACCATGGCGGGCGATCAGGCTGTCGTAGGCCATTTCACTCCAGCTGCCTTCCAGCCGGGCCTGGGCGCTGAGCGGACGCCACTGATCCGCAGACCAGGCCAGATCGGCGATAAACAGCTCGCCCCCCAGCAGTGACAGCGGCAGTGCGGGATCCAGTGACAGCAGCTCGCCCTGGTTGAGGTTGAGCTTGTGAATGCGTACATCCGGCACCGGCCAGTACAGATCCGACTGCCAGTTCAGCTTGTTGCCCTGCAGCTGCAGGTTATCGATGTCCAGTCGGCCCTGCTGCGGATACCAGCGTAGCTCGGAGTCAAAGACCCCCTGATAGGCTTTGCCCTGAAGAGTCAGCCCCAGCCGTTCCCGGCTGCTTGATAGCTCCCCCTGGTGCTCATCCAGCCGCAGCCAGTCCAGTACCGCCTCTTCGGCCTGCCAGCTGCCGCTGGCCTCGGGCAGGCTGCCGCCTTGCCATTCGAGATAGCGAAGCTCACCGTCAATACCGTTGGCGGTCAGGGTCGGGCTGGTGATGCTGACGTTCTTGAGCCGGGCGCGGTTGAGCAGCAGGGTCCAGTCTTGGCTGAGCTGTGGCCGTTGCTCGAACTGCAGTTTGTTATGGCTGAATTGCGGCTCGTTCAGGGTCAGTTCCCGTGCCGGCAGATTCAGGCTCAGGGCCGAGTCGAATAAGCCGTCGAACAAACGACTTTGCACCCGGTCCAGCATCAGTTGTTGCTGGCTGATACGCCCGGAGAGGCTGATGCGGGACATGTCCACCGCGGGATGAGTCAACTGACGCAGTTGGCCGCTGACCTCGAGATTCGACCACCATTGCCATGTGCCCTGGCGCCTTGGCTGCCACTGGCTCAGGGTGAGATCGGCGCCGCCGGCCTGCCAGCCATTCCAGCTCAGGCTCAGGTTTTTGGTATTCAGTTCGTCGATGGTGATATTGGCCAGGTTGGCCGGCAATGCCAGCTCGGTGGCGTTATCCAGTTGCAGCTTGCCGTCGATAACATCGAGGGTGGCGATGCGGGTCTGGCCCGACAGCGGCGACAGGGTTGCCAGCTGCAGATACAGCTGACGGGCGCTGAACCAGTCACCCAGGCGCACGTCTTCCGCCAGCAGGGTATAGGGATGCAGGGGGTTGAATTCGAGTCGGCCGATGGTGAGATCCAGCTCGGTGTGCTCATTGAGCCAGCCCAGCACCGGTTTTTTCAGCTGGTTGGCATCAAATACACTCAACAGCAGCCAACCGGCCAGCAACAGTACCAGCACTGACACCAGCAGATATTTGGCCAGCTTCTTCATGGTGTATCCCTTTAAAATCCGATACTTGTATCATACATAGCTTGAACTGGGCCGGGAATAGCACAACGTATGGTGAGACGTGAAGAGTGAGGTGGGCGTCTCCCTCACAGCTCACATTTTTAAACTTTACCGTAGTGATCCCGTTGTCCCAGCCAGCGTCGGATCAGTGGCTCCACCACCGTCGGGTGGCGGTCGGCCAGATAGCGGGCCAGTCGCTGCACCTCGGGCAACAGGGCCTGATCGCGTACCAGATCGGCAATTTTAAGATCCGCCAGCCCGGTCTGGCGGGTGCCGAGCAGTTCGCCCGGGCCGCGAATTTCCAGATCCTTCTGGGCGATGATGAAACCGTCGTTGGTATCTCGCAGCACGCCCAGGCGCTGGCCGGCGGTCTTGGTCAGCGGGGCGTGATAGAGCAACACGCAGTGGGAGGCTACGGCGCCCCGGCCGACCCGGCCGCGGAGCTGATGCAACTGGGCCAGGCCCAGGCGTTCCGGATTTTCGATGATCATCAGCGAGGCATTGGGCACATCCACGCCCACTTCAATCACGGTGGTGGCGACCAGCAGATCCAGCCGGCCGTCCTTGAAGTCGGCCATCACCGCCTGTTTTTCTGCCGCCTTCATGCGGCCGTGTACCAGGCCGACCTTAAGCTCCGGCAATTGCACGGTCAGCTCGGCGGCGGCATCTTCCGCCGCCTGGCACTCCAGCACCTCGGACTCGTCGATCAGGGTGCAGACCCAGTAGGCCTGACGGCCCTGCTCCCGACACACCTCCCGTACCCGGGCGACGATGTCGTCGCGGCGGGTGTCGGGCATGGCGACCGTAGTCACCGGGGTGCGGCCGGGCGGCAGTTCGTCGATGATGGAGGTGTCCAGATCCGCATAGGCGGTCATCGCCAGGGTGCGGGGAATGGGGGTGGCGGTCATGATCAGCTGGTGCGGGTAAAATTCGCCCTGGCTGCCCTTTTCGCGCAGGGCCAGTCGCTGGTGCACACCAAAGCGGTGTTGTTCGTCGATGATCACCAGCTCCAGGGCGTTGAACTGTACCTGTTCCTGAAACAGCGCATGGGTGCCGACAATCATGCCCAGCTCGCCATTGGCCAGCAGTTCCAGTTGCTCGGCCCGGGCCTTGCCCTTGACCTTGCCCGCCAGCCAGCCGACCTGAATACCGAGCGGTGCCAGCCAGGCGGCGAAGTTGTTGGCATGCTGCTCGGCCAGCAGTTCGGTGGGAGCCATCAGCGCCACCTGCCCCTGATTGCCGATTACCTGCAGTGCCGCGAGCGCTGCCACCAGGGTTTTGCCTGAGCCGACGTCGCCCTGTACCAGCCGCATCATGGGCACCTCTTTCTGCAGGTCGGCACCAATTTCGGCCACCACCCGCTGCTGGGCACCGGTGGGCGAAAAGGGCAGCCGGGCCAGAAAGTCGTCAACCAGCTGACGAGGGTAAACCAGGGCCCGGGCCCGATGAGACTGACTCTGCTCGCGCACCTTGAGCACCGACAGGTTATGGGCCAGCAGCTCTTCCATCACCAGTCGTTGCTGGGCCGGATGTGTGCCTTGAT
>JAAEZO010000011.1 GCA_018222825.1 Gammaproteobacteria bacterium | reverse complement strand
CGTTATGAGCGCGCAGCTTCTGCTGCCAGCCCTGCTGCAGCAATTGTTGCTTGATAAGGGCGCCACGCACATGGTGACGATTGAACAGCTCGTCCATTTCGCCGGTCTGCATCAGTTCGATAAACCGCAGCTGAATGGGATTGTGCTTGATCCAGTCCAGAAAGCGGTCGAGATCGCCGTCGTTGAGGCCGCGCATCAGCACCGCATTGACTTTGATCTGCTCGAAACCGGCGTCAAAGGCCGCATCGATGCCCGCCATTACCTCATGAAAACGGTTCTGGCCGGTGATTTGATGAAACATGCGCGGATCCAGGCTGTCGACGCTGACGTTGATGGCCGTCAGGCCGGCACGACGCCAGTCAACGGCGTGCTTCGCCATGCGATAGCCATTGGTGGTCATGGCTACCTTTTGAATGCCGGGCGTGGCCGCCACAGTTTCGATGATGTCGGTAAAATCCTTGCGCAACGAGGGCTCTCCGCCGGTAATGCGCACCTTGCTGGTGCCCATGGCGGCAAAGGCCCGGGTCAAACGGCGGATTTCATCCAGGGTAAGGAATGACTTGCGCCCGTCGGGGCGGTAACCGTCCGGCAGGCAATACTGACACTTGAAGTTGCAGACATCGGTCACCGACAGCCGCAGATACTGGAACTTGCGTGCAAACGCATCCTGTAATTCAAACATAAAACACCTTTCCAATACGGGAGGCAGGGACATTTCTCTCCCAACCCTGACAGCCATCGGCTGAACGGTCTGGCAACCTTATTGGCCTTGGCCAACGTAGGTGTACTCGACTCGGAGTTTTTGACATATTCCGATTATATACGCCCACCTTAGGTACAAACGTAGTTTCAGATCAAGAAGAATGTAGAAACGACCCGAATTTTCTGGAGGAACTCACAGCTTCATTGGTGTGGTGTGGTGTGGTGTGGTGTGTGCATTTTTATATTGCGAAAATATGACATTGCAAAAAGAATATATTTCGCAATATGCTCGGTATGAATTTTGACCGAATGGCTGAGAAACCCCGCCATGACTGCATTTGAAAAGTTGGCACGATTATTTCATATATGTATGCAGTTGTTTTTATCCCGTGCTCTCTTCAGCTCTAGCTGAAGTTCGGCCAACCCTTTGGGTTGGCCATTTTTTTGCCTGTTATTCAGCTTTCAATCGGGTTTCGAGTTGCTGCAGGGTTTCTTCCAGCGCTTCTTGCCATGCCCGCATCCGGTTTTCCACCTGGTCGTTATCCTGCTCATGGCAGGCCTGTTCCAGTTTTTCACTCAGATACTGACAGCGCAGTGCACCGTAACTGCCACAGGCCGATTTCAGGCTGTGACAACAGCGGGCCATCAGGGCATTGTCCCGCTCGGCAAAGGCCCCTTGCAGAGCCTCTCCCTGCTGCCGGCTGTCTTCGACAAAGAGCCGCAGCAATCGAGTCAGCACCTCGGCTCCCAGCTCTTGCTCCATCCGCTGTAACTGATGCTGATCCAGCAAGGGAAGTCGTGCCTGCAGCCGTTGCCAGTCAGTCATCAGTTATTGTCCCAACTCTGCAGCTTGCGATAAATGGTGGAAGGGCTGACTTCCAGCAGGGCCGCGGCCCGGGAAACATTGCCCTGGCAATGACTGATGGCCCTTTCTATCGCCTGGCGCTCGATCACCGACAGCGGCACTATGGGAGCCGGCATGGCATCGGTTACCGGCTGGGCCGTTGAGCTGTGCGCCTGGGGGGTATCCAGCGGGGCCGGCAGCATGTCCTGCTCTATCCATTCGCCCTGATGCAGCACCACCGCATTGCGGATCACGTTTTGCAGCTGACGCACGTTACCCGGCCAGTGGTAGCCCTGCAGTCGGTCTTTGGTGGCCTCGGACAGGCCGACAAACGACTTGTTTTCTTCCCGCGACGCCTGACGCACCAGAGCATTGGCGATACTAATCACATCACCTCCCCGTTCTCGCAACGGAGGAAGATGGATGGGAATGACATGCAGGCGGTAATACAGATCTTCCCGAAAACGGCCCTGCTCCACCTCGACCAGGGGATCCCGGTTGGTGGCGCAGACGATGCGAACATCGACCTTGATCTGCTGTGAGCTGCCCACCGGCTGTATCTGCCCGGTCTGCAGAAAACGCAGCAGCTTGCTCTGCAGCTCCAGATCCATTTCACAGATTTCATCCATGAACAGGGTACCGCCATCGGCCCGAATGACGGCGCCGTCCCGATCCTGCAGGGCGCCGGTAAAGGCCCCCTTGATATGGCCAAACAACTCGCTTTCCATCAAATCCTTGGGAATGGCGGCACAGTTCAGGGCAATAAAGGGACCTTCGCGGCGACCACTGAGCTGATGCAGCGCTTCGGCGCAGACTTCCTTGCCGGTACCACTTTCACCGGTAACAAACACAGTGGCGGTACTGGGCGCGGCATTCTCAATCAGGCGGAACACCTTCTGCATCGGCAAACTGGCGCCGATAAAGCCCTGAAAGGGCTCGCGCTCGATTTCGTGACGATAGCGGTCTACCAACTGATTCAGATGGCGGAACTTCATGGTGTTATGCAGGGTCACCTTGAGCCGCTCGGCTTCCACCGGTTTATTGATGAAATCATGCGCACCCAGGCGCATGGCATCCACCGCCACGTCTACCGAGCCATGGGCGGTCATGACGATGGTGGTGACGTTCGGCTGCTCCCGGTGCAACCATTTCAGGATTTCCATGCCGGGCATGTCGGGCAAGATCAAGTCAAGCAACAGAATATCTGGTGGTTGTCGCCGAATATGTTCCAGCGCCTGCTGACCATTGCTGACCACCGTCAGCGACAGTGGCTCATCCTGCAAATAGGCCTGATACAGCGCCGCCAGCGATGCCGTATCCTCTACCAACAAGACATTCAGTCTCTCATCTACCATCTTTATCTCTCACCCTTAACCGTCTGGTTCGTCTTCTCTGCGAAAAATTTTCTACGAAAACATTACCTACAAAAAACACTTGCAGTGAATTAACTTCATGTTAACATCAGATCAACACTGCTTGCGACTCATTTGTAACTCACTTCGTGGCTATTATATTGACTGCCACTTCATTGTTTCTCATTGCCAGCGTTAGTAACGACAACCGTTTTAAGCCTGTGTGGCTGCTGCGAAACCAGGGTATTCATGTACCCTGGTCTTTTTTATGCGCCTGTTACGACTACACCGGATTGTCGATATCTTTGAAACTGACCTGCAGTCCCTGCTCGCGGGCCAGCCATTCACCCAGCGCCTTGATGCCATAGCGTTCGGTCGCGTGATGCCCGGCCGCAAAAAAGTGTATACCCCGCTCTCGCGCCACATGCACGGTTTGCTCTGACGCTTCACCCGTGATGAAGGCATCCATGCCCTGGTCGGCTGCAAGATCGATATAACCCTGACCACCGCCGGTACACCAGCCCACCCGGCGGATCAGCGCGGGCCCCTGTTCACCCACATGCAACACCGGCCGGCCGAGTTGTTGTTGCAGCCGCGCGCTCAGCTCTGCGCCACTGAGCGGAGTATCAAGCGTCCCCTGCATCGATACCGAGAGCGCGTTGCCCGGCTCCAGTGGGCCATCGATACTGATCCCCAGCAAGGCGGCCAGCTGGGCGTTATTGCCGAGCTCGGGAGCGATGTCCAGCGGCAGGTGATAACCATAAAGATTGATGTCATGACTGAGCAGAGCCTTGAGTCGCTTGCGCTTGATACCGCGCACCCGCTCATCTTCCCCTTTCCAGAAATAGCCATGATGTACCAGCAGGGCATCTGCTCCCACCTCGATGGCATGATCGATCAGCGCCTGGCTGGCAGTAACACCGGTCACCAGATGCTTCACCTCGGTTTTGCCTTCCACTTGCAGGCCATTCGGACAATAATCCTTGATGGCTGCTACGTTGAGCTGCCTGTTCAGCAGCCGTTCGAGTTCCAGATTGTTCATGCTGACTCCATGGCGTGATTTCGGTCCATTGTAAAACAAAAGGTTCCCTTAGATGAGCGATTCACTCCGCCTTTTATTAATGCGGCTGACCGATCCTGTGGTGCGGGATCTGGCCTGGGCGCTGGCCAGCCCCAATCTGCTGCAAAGCTCGCCCCAGGCCCCAGACAACGACTGGTATCGACAATTGCTCGCCGAGTACCAACCGCGGCTGTGCGAACTGGATGCCGCACCCGGGGTATTACACGCCCATTGCCGACCTTATCGTCGCCTGGGCCTGTATTTCGAAGCACTTTGGCACTTTTTCCTGCTCGACCATTCCCGTTTTCAGCTGCTGGCCCATAACTGGCAGCAGGTAATCGACGGCACCACGGTGGGCGCCTTCGATTTTATCGTTTGGGATCAACAGTCGCAGCGCATCGAGCACTGGGAGCTGGCAGTCAAATTCTACCTGATAAGTAATCCAAATGAAGCCTACGATAGAGCCTGCGGCATAAATACACGCGACAAGTTACGACACAAAGTCGAACATATGCTTCAACATCAGCTCAAACTCAGTCAGCAACCGCAAATCCGTGAACGCCTCATACGGCAAAAGCTGATGCCGCAATGCACTCGGATGATCATGAAGGGTCGTCTCTATTATCCGCCTTCCTGCCAGCAGTTTTTATCCGATCAGGGCGAACGTGGGCGCTGGGGTTGCGAGTATCCGGATGCTTCTTTCGAGCCACAGCAAAAACTGGGCTGGCTGACCGGTGGACGACACAGCGAATATCAGGACAGAAGACAGAATTTTCAGGACAAGCGAGGTAATTGGTATATCAGGGTAGATTCGGAGTGGCTTGAAGATAAATAAAGAAGGGAGTACAGAAGAGATGATGGAGGCGCGTTCCGGAGTCGAACCGGACTGAACGGATTTGCAATCCGCTGCATAACCGCTTTGCTAACGCGCCTTTGCAGAATTTGGAGCGGGAAACGAGATTCGAACTCGCGACCCCAACCTTGGCAAGGTTGTGCTCTACCAGCTGAGCTATTCCCGCTTTTTTACTGGTGTATCGGGCTGCAGTTGCTGCCGTCCGATGGCTGCGCATTATAGGCAGGCCGTTGAACAATACAAGGCTTTTTTATGACATCTGGTTTATTTGTTTTAATTTTCAGCATCTTGAATATTTTTTAACAGCTTGAGTCCTTGGCCACCCCATCAGAACTGGCTAAGCTTGCAGACACCCTGTCCTGCGGAGTGTATCCCATGCGCATTTTGTTACTGTCGCTTATCTTGCTGGCTCCCCTACCCCTGTCTCATGCGTGGGCCGACGCTATTAACACGGCGCCCACGCTCGCCGAGACGCCGGCGTCGGAGGCCGCCACCGGCTGGCGCAACAAGCCGCTGGTCACCGCCCAAAAAGCCATGGTGGTCACGGCCAACCCCTATGCGAGTCAGGCAGCACAAAAGATGTTGCAACAAGGCGGCAGTGCGGTCGACGCCATGATCGCGGCTCAGGCGGTACTGACCCTGGTTGAACCCCAGTCTTCAGGCATCGGCGGCGGTGCCTTTCTGGTGTACTGGCAGCAGCAACAGGCCCGGTTGACCACGCTGGACGGGCGGGAAACCGCCCCCATGACCGCACCGGAAGACCTGTTTCTCGATGACGAGGGTAAGCCACAAGCCTTCTTCGACGCCGTGGTCGGCGGGCAGTCGGTAGGTACTCCCGGCACTCTCATGCTGATGTGGCAGGCGCATCAACGCTTTGGCGCCCTGACTTGGCGCGAGCTGTTCAAACCCGCCATCGAACTGGCATTAAACGGTTTTACGGTATCACCGCGCCTGGCACGATTAATCGCACAGGATCAGGATTATCTGGCGCGAGACACCGAAAGCCGAAATTACTTCTTCGATGAGCAGGGCCGTCCGTTGCAGGCCGGCAGCACCAAAACCAATTCCATGCTGGCCGCGGCGCTGAGCAGGATCAGCATTGAAGGTCCTTCGGCGTTTTATCAGGGCCAGCTCGCCGCCGCCATGGTCAACAAGGTACGTCAGGCCAGCCCAGCCGGCCATTTGAGCTTGACCGATCTGGCCGATTACCGGGTCAAGGAACGCGCACCGCTCTGTGCCCCTTATCGTCAATATCAGATTTGCGGCATGGGGCCGCCCAGCTCCGGCACCCTGGCCCTGGGGCAGATCCTCGGTATCCTCTCTCATGTCGACCTAGCCACCACGGGGCCCAATTCCCCCGTCAGCTGGCGATGGATTGCCGATGCCTCGCGTCTGGCCTTTGCCGACCGTAACCTGTATGCCGCCGACAGCGACTTTGTCTCGGTGCCGGTGGCCGAACTGCTCGACCCTGACTATCTGGCCGGTCGGGCCAGGCTGCTTACCGACGGCGCCGTCGCCCTGCCGCAGGTGAGCCCCGGAAACCCGGTGCCTTCTCTTGGCAGCCTGGCGCCTGACCGCTCTCCCGAGTTCCCGTCTACCACCCACATCAGCATCGTCGATGCCCAGGGTAATGCGTTGTCGATGACCTCCACCATCGAAAACGGCTTTGGTTCCCGCCTGATGGTGCAGGGTTTTTTACTCAATAACGAGCTGACCGATTTTTCCTTCAGCCCGAGCCGCGATGGCATACCGGTAGCCAATAGGCTGCAGCCGGGCAAGCGCCCGCGTTCATCCATGGCACCCACCATAGTGCTGCATCAGAACCAGCCTTTGCTGGTGATCGGCTCTCCCGGTGGCAGCAGTATCATCGGCTATGTACTGCACAGCCTGATCAGCGTACTCGACTGGGGCATGACCCTGCAGGAAGCATTGCATCAGCCTCATGTACTGCATCGTGGCAGCGTATTGGAAATGGAGCCGGTCGGGCGAAACCTGCCGCTGCAAGCCGCCATGACACAACTGGGCTTTGAAACCCGGCTGACCGAACTCAATTCCGGCCTGCACGGCATCATGCGGCACAAAGACCATCTCAGTGCCGCGGCCGATCCCCGACGAGAAGGCGTGGCGCTGGCTGCAGACTGAAGAGCACCTCCACGGCCAAACGACCTTGCATAATAGAGAGGTAGCGCATGAATTTTATCGCGAACCCTCGTATATTGGCTGTTCTGAACGACTCGGCTCAAGTTTGGGCCCGGGAGGCCGATAGAACCGGCACGAGTCACCGCAGCCCGATAACAGAAACCGGATACTGATGAACACAAGCAACCAGCACATCATTGACGAGGAAGTCACCTACAGCAGCCAGGAACAACTGGTTTCTACCACGGATCTGCGCGGCGTTATTACGTATGCCAACGAAGTATTCTGTCGTGTCGCCGGCTACCGGCCGGAAGAGCTTATCGGCAAAAACCATAATATTGTGCGTCATCCGGACATGCCCAAAGCGGCCTTTCAGGATTTGTGGGAACATGCCAAGGCCGGTCAGGCCTGGCGTGGAGCGGTTAAAAACCGTTGTAAAGACGGCCGCTATTACTGGGTAGATGCCTATGTCACCCCTATCTACCAACAGGGAAAAATAACCGGTTACCAGTCGGTTCGCACCCAGCTCGACGACCGTGTACGGGACAGAGCCGCCCAGGCTTATCGTCAGTTACTGAAACAGCAGCAGAGCAATCGCAGCGGACGTTTCTGGCCGAAACAGGCCAACACCTGGCTGGCGGCAGGCGGCCTGGTTGCTCTGCTGGCCGGCGCCTTTATCAATGGCGGTGGCAGCCAACTGCTCTGGAGCCTGCTGCCCGTCACCTGGTTCGCACTCAGCTATCGAAAGTCGCTGTTTGGCACTCGGCATTACCTGCAGGGGTTGGGCCGCGAATACGACAGTATTTCCCGGTTGGTCTATTCCGGTGATGAACCCCACTCCATCGCCGACTATCACCTGAAAATGTGGCAGGCCCGTACCCGCACCATTCTTGGCCGGGTCGATGACGCCACCGACACGCTGAAAGAACTGGCCGGCTCCATGATGCAGGCCATGACCGGCGCCAGGGTCGAGCTGAGCCAGCAGGACAGTGATACCCATCAGATTGCCGCCGCCATCAACGAGATGTCGGCCACCGCCAACGAGATCACCCATAATACCCAACAGGCAGCCGCCAATGCGGGTGAAGCGCAGCATCAGTGCCATCAAACCCAAGAGCAGTTGGAGCAAACCAGGCTGAAGATCATCGAACTGGCTCAGGAGGCGGAGCAAGCCGCCGAGGCCACTCAGGCCCTGACCCAGGAGTCGGATCGTATCGGAACCCTGATGAGTGAAATCCAGGGCATTGCCGATCAGACCAATCTGCTGGCCCTTAATGCCGCCATCGAGGCCGCCCGTGCCGGTGAGCATGGCCGAGGCTTTGCGGTGGTAGCGGAAGAGGTACGTGCGCTCTCTACCCGCACTCACGGGGCTACCGAACAGATCCAGACCAGCATCAGCCAGATCCAGCAGACTCTGGGCCGGTGGCGCTCTATGATGAGTATCAATATGGAGCACAGCCGGGATTGCGTGAGTTCGGCCGAAGCCGGCAGCGCCAGCCTGGCCCGGGTAATGGCTGAAATCGACAACATTGTCGGCATTACGGTTCAAATCTCTTCTGCGGCCGAGCAGCAGCAGTTGGTGGCCGAAGAAATCAGCCACAATGTCCATCAGATCTCCGAAACCTCCTCGGCCAACCTGGACAAGATTTCCCATGTGGAAGACGCCAGCAAGCAGCTGTTGGAGCGCTCGCACGGACTCAACGATCTGACGCGAACCTTCTCCTGAAACCTTGCCTAACAACATCAAGCAGCCTGACAGCGGCCACAAGATACTGACCCTGCTTGCCCTGGTTCCCCCGGGGCGAGTAGTCAGTTATGGCCAGCTAGCGGATTTGGCCGGCCTACCCGGTCGCGCCCGACTGGTCGGCCGCATTCTGCGCACCGAAGATACCTCAATGCTGCCCTGGCACCGGGTGGTGGCCGCCAGTGGCCGCATCAGTCTGCCCACCGGTAGTGATGGCTGGCATGAACAACGGCAACGATTACAGGCAGAAGGGGTATTACTGAAAGGAGACAGAGTTTCGATGGCACAATACCGATGGCAACCCGATCTGGCCGCCATTCTGATGTTGATGGATCATTGAACATGTCAGGAATAAACGGGGTCATCGCGCTTCACGCATTAACCCCGTAAACACCGATTAATTAGACACAAAAACCTGCCGGCTGAAGCGGCAGCGATGGGATACTGTGATTGAATAGTTACCAAGCTGCTATAAAACCGTACCGGCTCAGTTTTTTTCTTCCAGCAATTCGCTGACATGAACCTGAAACGGAATGGTCTCGTCTTCGCGTTGTAACAATACCAGTTGATTATTGGTGTCGACTTCCAGCACATAGCCCGAACCGTCCGAGGTGTGGCAGATCATACCCGGTCTGATGTCATGAATATCCATATTCAGTCTCCATTAGCAGGCATGCCTGCGTAGAATTAACGTCCCTGTTTCATCGCGCTTCACTCGGTCATTATATGACAATAACCCAAATTGAACCGGCGACCCTGGTGTGGCGGCCGGTTCCTGGTAATGGACGTTTTAGATCCGGTTATTTACCTTTCTGGCTTTGCTGCCACTTGCCGTCAACATAATGTGCCGTCCAGCCGGTCGCTTTTTTATTGACCTCGGTCATCACATATTGTTCCTTGTTTTTACGGCTAAAGCGCACCACCGCCTTGTTGCCTTCCGGATCCTGAGTCGGCGCCTCGGCCAGATACAGAAACTTGGGCGGCAGCCGATCCTTGAACTGCACCAGCTCTTCCACCAATGGCGCTCGGGTTTCACGCGATTTGGGAAAGTTGCTGGCCGCCATGAAGATACCTGCCGCACCGTCTCTCAACACGAAATAGGCGTCTGACTGGGTACAGGGTAACTCGGGCAGGTGTACCGGATCTTCCTTGGGCGGTGCCACCTCGCCGCTCTTGAGGATTTTGCGGGTATTTTTGCACTCTTCGTTGGTGCAGGCCATGTACTTGCCGAACCGACCGGTTTTGAGCTGCATCTCGGCGCCGCAACGGTCACAGTCGATCACCGGACCTTCATAGCCTTTCAGCTTGAACTGACCTTCTTCCAGCTCGTAACCGTCACAGTCCGGGTTCTGACCGCACACATGCAGTTTGCGCTTGTCATCGATCAGATAGGCATCCATGGCGGTGCCGCACTTGCCACAACGGTGCTTGGCCCGCAGGGCATCGGTTTCCGCCTCTTCGTCGTTGGCCAGCACAAATTCATCACCCGGAATCAGGTTGATGGTCTGCTTGCAGCGTTCCTTGGGCGGTAGTGCATAGCCGGAGCAACCCAGAAACACCCCGGTGCTGGCAGTGCGAATACCCATCTTGCGGCTACAGGTAGGACAGTCGATGTCGGTCAGCACCATTTCATTGGCACGCATGCCACCTTCTTCCACCGGCCGTTCGGCCTTTTCCAGGTCTTCGCTGAATTCCGCATAAAAGGCATCCAGCACCTGAGTCCAGTTGAGACTGCCGCCGGCAATTTCATCCAGCTTGCTTTCCATCTGGGCGGTAAAATCATAGTTCATCAACTCGGCAAAGCTTTCCTGCAGCCGGTCGGCCACGATTTCGCCCATTTTTTCCGCATAGAAGCGGCGGCTTTCGACCTTGACGTAACCCCGATCCTGAATGGTGGAAATAATGGATGCGTAGGTGGAAGGCCGGCCGATGCCGCGTTTTTCCAGCTCGCGCACCAGCGCCGCTTCGGTAAAGCGCGCCGGGGGCTTGGTGAAGTGTTGCTTGGGATCGAGCTTCTCGAGGGTCAGTACCTCGCCCGCCTGCACCGCCGGTAATACCGTGTCTTCGCCTTTGCGGCCCTGAGCGGCGGCCTGTACCTTGGTCCAGCCGGCAAAGCGCAGGATGCGGCCACGCGCCTTGAGATCGTAGTCACCGGCACGCACGGTAATGGTCGTGCTGTCATACAGCGCCGGCACCATCTGACAGGCGACAAACTGGCGCCATATCAAATCGTACAACCGCTTGGCATCCGCCTCCATGCCGTCGAGCTTGTCGGCAGACAGGGCCACATCGGAAGGACGAATCGCTTCGTGTGCTTCCTGGGCATTGGCCTTGGCGCTGTATACATTGGGATCTTCAGGCAGATAATCCGGCCCGTACTGTTCCTGAATAAAGTCTCGCGCACTGGCTACCGCTTCCTGACTCAGGTTGGTGGAGTCGGTTCGCATATAGGTGATATAACCCGCTTCATACAGGCGCTGGGCCAGCATCATGGTGCGTTTTACGCCAAAGCTCAGCCGGGTACTGGCCGCCTGCTGCAGGGTCGAGGTGATAAAGGGCGCCGGCGGCTTGCTCTGGGTGGGCTTGTCGTCACGCGACACCACCTCGAAGCGACTCGCCTTGAGCGCATCAACCGCTGCCATGGTCTGGGCTTCGTTGACCGGGCGAAATTCCTTACCCTGGTACTTAGCCACCGCCATCGACAGCGCCAGCTTTTCCTTGTTGGTCAGATCAGCCTGAATATCCCAGTATTCTTCCGGTACAAACGCCTTGATTTCGCGTTCTTTTTCTACCAGCAGACGTACCGCTACCGACTGAACCCGACCGGCAGACAGGCCGCGGGCCACTTTTTTCCACAGCAGCGGCGAGACCATATAGCCGACAACGCGGTCCAGAAAACGACGCGCCTGCTGGGCGTTAACCCGGTTCTGGTTGAGCTCGGACGGACGACTGAAGGCATCCTGAATGGCGGACTTGGTGATCTCGTTGAATACCACCCGCTTGAAGCGCTCATCGTCACCGCCGATCAGCTCTTTAAGGTGCCAGGCAATCGCCTCCCCTTCGCGGTCCAAATCCGTTGCGAGATAAATGGTGTCGGCTTTTTCGGCCAGCGTCTGTAATTCGCTCACCACCTTCTCTTTGCCGGGCAGCACCTGATAATTCGCCTTCCAGCCGTTATTGGGATCAATCCCCATGCGGGCGATCAGCGCTTTCTGCTCTTTCTGCTGCTTGAGTCGGGCCTTTTCTTCCGGACTCAGCTGCTTGGTGTCGGCTTTTTTCCCTCCGGTTTTTTTGGCGGCAGAGGAGCCGGCGGTGGGCAAATCCCGCACATGGCCGACACTGGATTTGACGATGAAGTCTTTACCCAGATATTTGTTGATGGTTTTTGCCTTGGCGGGCGATTCCACGATAACGAGGGATTTGCTCATAAAGCGCGTATAGGTCCTTAAGGTCTGGCCCCCGGTCAGGGGTACGGCGGCAAGGTAATGACGGCTGTATAAGTGAAAAAGCCGTAAAAAGCAAACTTACCAGGCTAGGGCCGGAAAAAAGTTGAGTGAATTTATATTTACTTATTAACACCTTCATATCAGCAGGAATCAACCGCTTTTTTGATTAAGTTGCCTGTTCGACCGCTTTTTATGCATTGTTATGATTAAGGCATAATCTGTTGTTAAATTCGGGTTACATCTCCTCTAAAAATCCACATATAATGGCGCAATGCAGAATTATCTTGGTCATTTCCACCATTTAAAAGGACAATATAATGGTACAGTTTGAAGCTAACTTTGACGGTCTGGTTGGCCCGACCCATAACTACGCCGGCCTTTCTTACGGCAATGTAGCCTCTCAAAGCAATGCGCAGGATGCCTCCAGCCCCAAACAGGCGGCCAGACAAGGGCTGGAAAAAATGAAAGCGCTGAGCGATCTGGGTCTGGTACAGGGTGTGCTGGCCCCCCAGGAACGCCCCGATATTCATACTTTGCGCCGACTCGGTTTTACCGGCAGCGATGCCCAAGTACTGGAAAAAGCCTTTCGCGAAGATCCGGTGCTGCTGGCCGCCTGTTGCTCTGCGTCCAGCATGTGGACCGCCAACGCCGCCACCGTTTCGCCCGGCGCCGATACCCTGGATGGTCGCATTCACTTTACCCCGGCCAATCTGACCAACAAATTTCATCGCTCCATCGAACACGAAGTTACCGGCCGTATTCTGGGCCGAGTCTTTGCCGATGATCGTTATTTTTGTCATCACGCCGCCCTGCCCGCCAACGAGTATTTCGGGGATGAAGGCGCCGCCAATCACACTCGCCTGTGTACCGACTACGGCCAGGCCGGGGTAGAGCTGTTCGTTTATGGCCGCAGCGCCTTCGATCAAAGCCGGCCGGCGCCGCGCCGTTATCCGGCCCGCCAGACGCTGGAAGCTTCTCGCGCGGTGGCCCGCCTGCATGGCCTGAACGACGACACCGCCATCTTCATCCAGCAGAACCCGGAAGTGATCGATCAGGGGGTATTCCATAACGACGTGATCGCCGTCGGCAACCAGAATGTGCTGTTCTACCATCAGCAGGCCTTCCTCGACAGCGCCGCCGCGCTGGACGAAATTCGCCGCAAGCTGCCCGGCACCGAGCTGCATTTCATCGAAGTTCTCACCGCCGACGTGCCGGTGCTGGACGCGGTAAAAAGCTACCTGTTCAACACCCAGATTGTGACCCTGCGCCCCGGTCACATGGCGATTATCGCGCCTTCGGAATGTGCCGACACGCCCAGCGTCAAGGCCTATCTGGACAAGCTGCTGACCCTGAACACCCCCATTCGGGAAGTCCACTTCATGGATGTGAAACAAAGCATGCGTAACGGTGGCGGCCCGGCCTGTCTGCGACTGAGAGTGGCGATGACCGCCGCCGAACATGCGGCCACCAATCCCGCCGGCCTGATGAACGAGGTGCTGTTTGGCCGACTCAACCAGTGGGTAGACCGCCATTACCGCGACAGCCTGAGCCTGAACGATCTGCGAGACCCGGCCTTGTTGCTGGAGTCGCGCACCGCGCTGGACGAGCTGACCCAGATACTGCAACTGGGCTCCGTCTATCCCTTTCAGCGCTAACCCGCACTCATGAAAAGGGCCGCAATCGCGGCCCTTTTTAATCTCACCCGAAGGGGCGTTGTCCCGCTTCCACCAGCTTCATCAGCCCCCGGCTGACCCCCGCTTCCACCGCCTTGCCCAGCTTGTCTTTCAGACGCTGCTTCGGCTGGTAATGCAATCGAATCACCCGCTTGTCGGCGCTGGCTGCCAGCAGGTAGTCGCTGCTGGTCATCAGTTCGTCCACCAGCCCCAGCGCCAGCGCATCGGTCGCCAGCCAGTGCTCACCGGTCGCCACCTTGTCCAGCGCCAATGCCGGCCGGTTTTCAGCGATAAAGTCCTTGAATCTGTGGTGAATCACCTCCAGCTCTTCGCGAAACTTGGCACGACCTTCGTCGTCATTCTCGCCAAACAGGGTCAGGGTCCGTTTGTATTGGCCCGCGGTATGCAGCTCGATGTCGATGTCTTTGTTCTTGAGAAATTTATTGAAATTGGGCAACTGCGCCACTACGCCGATGGAGCCGACGATGGCGAAGGGCGCGGCGATAATACGCTCGGCCACACAAGCCATCATGTATCCACCACTGGCGGCCACCTTGTCTACCGCCACCGTAAGGTGCAGGCCCTTCGCCTTGAGCCGCGCCAGCTCGGCAGCCCCCAGCCCGTAGCCGTGCACCACACCGCCGCCGGACTCCAGATTCACCAGCACCTCGTCCCCTTCACGGGCCAGTTGCAGCAGACCGGTGATTTCCCGGCTGAGGCCGCTCACTTCGTGGGCATCCATGCTGCCCTTGAAATCGAGCACATAGAGTCGTTTTCCCGTCTCCTCGGCTTTTTTCTCGTCTTTGGCCTGTTGTTTGAATTGCTGCTTGAGCACCTTGCGTTCGCTGTCGTTGACCGCCGAGTCCAGTTGCAGCCGTTGCTGCTGTCGGCGCAGCCCGGCCCCGAGATCCTCGACTTCCAGTCGATCCTCTCCCCGCTTTTGGCGCATCGCGGCCCCGGCGATCAACGCCACCACGGCACCGATGGCCAGCACCCAGGTCAGGCTCTTGGCCATGAACAGGCCATATTCGTATAAAAATTCCAGCATAAGATTTCCTTGAGACCTAATTCGACCCCCATTGTAAAAGCCATCATGGCGAACACCAACGGGCTTTTTGCCGTCGGCTCTGTTCCTTTACCGTTTTTCCTGCCAACTTTTGGCTTACGAGACTGGCATCCGTGGCCAGAGTCTGGTTTGATCTGAACACTTTGATTTTTGCTGAGAGAACACAGGCACATGCTCGACTATCATGCATCCCCCGATTTACTCAAAGACAAGGTGATTCTGGTCACCGGTGCCGGCGCTGGCATTGGCCGCGAGGCGGCGCTGAGCTACGGTGCTCATGGTGCCACCGTTATTTTGCTGGGCAAAACCGTGAAAAAACTGGAAGCGGTCTACGATGAACTGCTGGCCCAGGGCAGCCCCGAGCCGGCCATCATTCCGCTGGATTTGCAGGGCGCGACCAAACAGCATTACCTGGACATGGCCGAAACCATTCGTCAGCAATTCGGCCGTTTGGACGGAGTACTGTTTAACGCCGGGCAACTGGGCGCGCTTGGCCCCTTCGAAATGATCGGAGAAGACGAGTGGGACAGCGTGATGCAGGTTAACCTCAAGTCCCAGTTCCTGATGACCCAGGCGCTGTTGCCGCTGCTCAAGGCCACCCCCAACGCCTCCATCGTTTATACCAGCTCCGGCGTGGGTAAACGGGGCCGGGCCTACTGGGGCAGCTACGCGGTGTCCAAGTTCGCCACCGAAGGCATGATGGAAGTACTGGCCGACGAACTCGACAACACCAGTGTGCGCGTCAACTGCATCAATCCGGGCGCCACCCGTACCGAAATGCGGGCCCGAGCCTACCCCGGCGAAGATGCGTCGGCCCTGCGTACCCCCAAGGATCTCATGCCGCTGTATCTGTATCTGATGGGCGAAGACAGCCGGGATATCAACGGCCAGTCACTGGATGCGCAACCCGACAAAGTCCGCCCCACCACCGAACAATAAGCTGACAGGCGACATAACTTCGTCTAGAACTAAGCGTACGGATTCGTTAACTCCGGGGTCATAACCGCTTGACCCCATTGCCAAAAGGATGAGGCACCACTCATGTATCGTCCCAAGAGCACGGTAGAGCAATGGCGAATTTTTCAGGCCGTCGTCGACTGTGGCGGTTATGCCCAGGCGGCAGAACAGCTCAATAAAAGCCAGTCATCGCTCAATCACGCCGTGGCCAAGCTGCAACAGGGGCTGGGTGTACCCCTGCTGGAAGTCAGGGGCCGCAAGGCCTATCTGACGCCGGAAGGAGAAGTATTCCTGCGCCGTTCACGCAAGCTGACCCAAGGCATAGAAGAGCTGGAACTGCTTGCAGGTGTACTTGCCAGTGGCTGGGAGCCGATTCTGCGCATAGTGGTAGAGGCGTCACTCCCCCGTCAGCCGCTGTATCAGGCACTGGCAGATTTTTCTTCTCGCTCGCGCGGTTGTCGCATTCATCTGGTCGAAGCCCAGCCTTCAGGCTGCCAGGCCGTGGTGAACAAACAGGCCGCCGATCTGGTGTTCGCCTGCCGTGCCTTTAGTGGGGTGACCAGCCTGCCTTTGGCCACCACCGTTTATGTGCCGGTCTGCGCACCCGAACACCCCTTGGCCCGCTTTGATGAAGTCACCGCCCATGAACTGGATCCCGAACTGGAACTGATTCTGGCCGATGGCAGCGAGCAGGAAGAGGGTTGGGAACGAGCAGAGCAACGCTGGATTATCAATCATCTGCACGACACCCTGTCGCTGCTGCGCCGGGGGGTTGGCTTTGCCTGGTTGCCGCTGGAAGTGGTATCCCCGATGATCGACAGCGGTCTGCTGCAACGTCTGCCCATGGCAAATCAGGCACTACGCAAGCGTTTTACCCATCTGATATTGCCCCGCTCCATGCCACCGGGCCCGGCCGCCAGCTTGCTGCTCAGCCTGATCCGTCATCATTACGGCGATCATGAAGGGGCGCTGAATGAAGAACATATAACAAGCTCGAACGGTCGTGAAGGAACGCTACCCGCACCTTGACCTTGCCAGGCCGAAGCGGCTTCCTTATGCTGATGGCCTCGCATTTGACAAGGAACCCCGATGTTTGATTTTGATCAGTGGATAGACCGCCGCCCTACCCGTGCCCTGAAGTGGCTGAAATACGAAGGTACCGATATTCTGCCGATGTGGGTGGCAGATACCGAATTCAAGGCACCGCCCGCCGTTATCGAGGCATTGAGCGAGCGCGTTGAACACGGCATTTTCGGCTACAGCCGGCCCAGCCCGCAGCTGACCGAACTGATCATACAACGCATGGAAGACCGTTACGGCTGGCAAATCGAGGCCGACTGGCTGGTGTACATGCCGGGTGTGGTGCCTGCTCTGAACCTGGCCTGCCAGACCTTCAGCGAACCCGGCAGCGCCGTACTCACCCCCAAACCGATTTATTATCCGTTTCTGCATGCGCCGGGCTTTCATGGCCGCAAAGCCGCCTATGTGGAGATGGTTGAAAAAGACGGCCGCTGGCTGCTGGATCTGGAGCAGCTGGAACAACAAGCCAAAGAAAGCGAATTACTGCTGTTCTGTAACCCGCACAATCCGGGTGGCACCATCTACACCCGTGAAGAGCTGCTGGCCATCAACGACATTGCCAAACGCCATGAACTGATTGTCTGCTCGGACGAAATTCACTGCGACCTGCTGCTGGATGAAGGCAAGCCTCACATCCCCTATGCCGCACTGGACGACGATGCCGCCAGCCGCAGTGTGATTCTGATGGCACCCAGCAAGACCTTCAATATCGCCGGCCTGTGCTGTTCTTTTGCCATCGTTCCCAACCCCGAGCTGCGTACCCGCTTTACTCGCGCGGCTCGTGGCATCATGGCCGACGTCAACCTGCTCGGCTTTGTGGCGGCCGAAGCCGCCTACCGGGATGGAGATGATTGGCTGGAAGCTCAGATAGCCTATCTGCGCCAGAATCGGGACTTGTTGGTTGAGCGCCTTAATCAGGTGCCCGGCGTCAAGGTACTGGCACCTGAAGCCACTTACCTGGCCTGGGTTGATATCAGTGCGTTGAAATTGGACGATGCCATCGGCTTCTTCGAACAGGCCGGCGTAGGTCTGTCTCCCGGCGGCCAGTTCGGCGGCAGCGATTTTGTTCGGCTCAACTTCGGTTGCTCGCGTGCCATGCTGGATGAAGCCCTGCATCGCATGATTGCCGCCATCAACAATCGCTGATGATGTGATTCCGATAAGGCGTTGACAACCTTTTGCACGCTGGTGCCAGAAGCGACGCTGGCGCCAAACCAAAGTAAAGGGACCGACTAGGCCGACTATCCCCACCAAGGATGGTCGGCTGAACCGACAGTGAAGGTATTGAGCTCGGGTTCTTTGTCTGGCGTTTACACTGACATGAAATAGATTTTATTGAGTGGGATTGTGATGCCCCACAAACGTTGAATACTTGGCGAAACGTCAGGGGACAGCACAACGAAAAACGCCGCCTGGCATAAGCCAGGCGGCGTTTTCTTTTTCTATATGGCGGAGGAGCAGGGATTTGAACCCTGGATGGGCTATAAACCCATGCCGGTTTTCAAGACCGGTGCATTCAACCACTCTGCCACCCCTCCGAACGAGATGAATAATACTGAACCCGATGACCGCTGTAAACAGCTTGCGATTCAACTGCTGCCTAAATCATCATTCCGAGTGTTTTTTGACTGCATCTTGGCCTGGCGCCGCTGTTCCTCAGCAAAATAGCGATGCAGAAACTGCTCATCGACCGGAGAAAGATCGAAATGCCGGCTTGCCTCGGCAATCGCCTCTTGATCCAGTTGAGGCTGCTCCAGCAGCCAGGACAGTGCCTTGCGTAAGGACTCATGCTCGTTCATGTCGCCTCCGGTACCGGGTTATTAGACTTGCTGATAACTTCAGCGTAGCAGCCGTACCTTTTATTCTTTATACATTTTGCATACACTTTCCCGCTGCTGTTCGAGCTCCGCACATACCACCTTTTCCATCATCGAGGTTTTATGCACTTCAAACACCGACTGCGCGACGCCGGCCTGGCCGGACTGGCGGCCTTTGTCGCCGTTATCTTGCTGAGTTACCTGAAAAGCTGGGCCCACTTCATGGTACTGAGTGCGCCGTTGGGCGCCACCCTGGTGTTGCTGCTGTTGTTGCCGTCGGCCCCGCTGTCACGTCCCAAAAACGTCATTTTCGGCCATCTGCTGACCACCGGCATTGCCGTGATCGGCATGGCACTGATACCCGATCCCATGCTGGGGCTGGCCACCTGCTTTGGCCTCGGCATCACCCTGATGGTACTGACCGATACCCTGCACCCGCCCGCAGGTGCCAACCCGGTGCTGATTTATCTTTCCGGTGCCCATCTGCCGGCACTGGATTTTATGGTCCCTACCCTGGTCGGCAGCCTGTTCATGGTCGGCTTTGCCAGCCTGTATCATTATATCTTTACTCATCGCCGCTATCCCTTCGGCCCCAAGGTAGCGAAAGTCGCCGAATAAGTGCCCGCTACCGCTGACAATCGGGGTAAAGATGCGGCGTAACACAGATTGAAAACACGATAAAAAAAAGAGCGCCGAGGCGCTCTTTTTTTTGCGAAGACAGATATCACAGAGATTGAAGTCGGCTTAGAAGTGCCATTCCATCTGGAAAGTCGGCGCACGGGTGTCGACGCCCGGCTTGCCGTGGTTACCAAATTTGTTATCCCAGTATTCGTAGCCAACACCGGCCCACAGGGTGTTGCTCTTGTCGAACGCCAGCTGACCCACATCCAGCATTAAGGAAGTACGTACCAGAATTTCATCTTCGGTACCCAGCCCTTTAGCAGTGTTATAGTTACCGAAGCCTTGGAACTTCATCGGCACCGGACCAGCCTGGAAAGGCAGTCCCCAAGCCAGGTTGTAAACGGTGTAATCATCGAAAGTTATATCTTTCTCGCCCGCAGGCTTGAAGCCGTTCCGGTTGCGCTCATAGGCGTAAAAAATACTGAAATCTACAAAACCCTTGGGCACATCGAACTTCAAGGTCGGCCCCACCAGCAGCAACTGCTTGCGCGGACCAAAAGAAGTGTTCTTGGTATTCAGATCGAAACCGGCACTCAGCGCCACTTCCTTCACCGGACCGAAACTCAGATCCTTGTCCAGCACCTTGCCCAGATGCAGCTGATGACGATAGGTCAGATAGGCTTCGAGTGCTCCATCACCTTCACCGGGTTTATCTCCACTAGCCGGATCATTTTCATCCGATTGCAGCAGATCCAGATTGAAGAAATTCTGACCGTAGGCATAACCACTGGCATGGGTCAGCTGCAGAATGTGTTTTTCGATATCCTTGGTGTTGCTTGGCTCGGTAAACTCAGAGCCGTAACGATAGCCGACATAGGTGTCGGACCAGGTGGCGGCGCTTACCTGGGGAGCGGCAGAAACGGCCAGAGCCAGGGCGGAAACGGTAAGGATGCGCTTGCTGATTTGCTTCATATTCGTGATTCCCTCACATTCTTGAAGTATGACGTCCTGATTTTTATTCATTTAAACGGCGTCAGTGATTTGTCTTTAACACAAAAATAATTACATAGACCGACACCATAAATCTACATTTTGTTCACAAAAAATATAGAAATATTACACATCAAGTCGCATCTGTGATCCTGCTCCCCTTTTCGCCCTTGGTTTATCATCGGTTTTTCCGGCCTTTACTTACGGCTTCATAAGGAACCGAGTGCCACGTTGGCATCAAGCCAGCATATCGGTAGTCAGCTCTGCGGTCGTGACCATCAGCGCGGCACGCTGCCCGTTAGCCACCCCGGCATTGGGGAACACCACCGCCTCTTGCTGCTCTTGGGCAAACCATTGTTGTTCACCATCTTCGGCCAGCAATGTACCCGCCGCAAAGGCGCTGAAGTTGGCAATGGTATCGGCAAAATGAAAACGGAATTGTTCACTCTGCTTGGTAATTTCCTGACATACCCGGAACACACGCAGCTGGTTAAGGTCAAGCGCAGGGGGCTGCCAGTCAGGCTCGCTAATCAACTGTTCCAGATTTCGCTCCATGGCGGCAAAACGACGAGCGTCGTTCTGGCCAAAAGGCATCACCTTGCCCAACTCAACGGTAAAGGCATGAGCGCCGAAGCCATGGGCGCTGAAATAGCTGAAGGTCGTAGTCGGGCCATCGGCCAGCAGTATGGTCTCGACCCCGGCACTGCATAAAAAAGCCAGCTGCTGGCGACTATAGGGCGCGCCGTGAGTGAAGGGATAGATGGCAAATTTCTCGTATGCCGAGGGGCGAATCGCGGTGTGTAAATCATAATGCAGTCGTTCGGCACCATCACGGGCCTCAAAGAAACGGGTGACATACTGTTCCAACCGGGCCGCCCGCTCGCGTTCGTGATTACGTTTTTCACCTCGAGCATGGGCACCGGAAAACAGCCGATTGAGATTTTCTTCCACTTCGCGCACGCCCAGATTCATCGCCGCCGGATTGCCGAAAATAAACAGCAGTCGCTGTCGACAGGTTAAACGGCCGCTCAATATGGCGTTCAACAGCCGTTCACACAGCTCGATGGGCGCGGTTTCATTGCCGTGTATGCCGCAAGACAACACCAGATCCCGATTGCCCGGCACCGCCGGCTCAATACACAACACCCCCGTATCCCACACCTGAGCCCGAGCACCGTCGGCCAGGGATTCGCTGAAGGGGGTAAGCTCCCAGGGGTGCGCCCTGCTGAGCGCTAAAAAATCATCGAGCCGGCTTCCGTTCACATTTACCTCCAATAATACCGATAAAATCAAAATATCAGAGGGTGATAAGACACGATTGCAGTACTAAAGTCTAGCGATGACGCCGTCTATGTGCTTGCAACGTGAAGATGCAGGTGATCGTTACCCGTTCGGGGTGCGTTAACTGGCATAAATCATGATAATTCATGCGCTTATAAGCAATCTGGCCGTATGATTATGCAACGCCCACGAATGGTGATGAATCTGAAAAATAAACACGGAAAACAGCGGGGTGTAGAACATCGGGGTGAGTCAAAGGGGCAGCATGGCCACCCCTGGAGTGATTAAACGCCTGCGTTGGCGAAGGTGGCGCTGACCAGTTGTTGTGCTTCCTGGATCAGCGTCTCGAGGTGAGCATCGCCCCGAAAGCTTTCCGCATAAATCTTGTAGACCTGCTCGGTGCCGCTGGGCCGCGCCGCAAACCAGCCCTGTTCGGTCACCACCTTGAGTCCGCCAATGGCGGCCCCGTTCCCCGGAGCACGGGTCAAACGCGCGATAATGGGGTCTCCGGCCAGGGTGTCGGCATCAATAGAGTCGGCATCCAGCTGCGCCAGCACCCGCTTCTGAGCCGGGGTTGCAGGCGCATCGACGCGGCGGTATACCGGTTGCCCCAGCTCCGCCGTCAACTGCGCATAATACTGATGCGGCGTCAGCCCGGTAACGGCCAGTATTTCTGCCGCCAGTAAAGAAGGAATAAAGCCGTCTTTATCGGTACTCCATACTGCGCCGTTCATTCGTAAAAAAGACGCGCCGGCGCTTTCTTCCCCCACAAAGCCCAGCTGGCCGTCCATCAGATCCTTGACGTACCACTTGAAACCGACCGGTACTTCCATCAGCCGACGTTCCAGCCGTGCCGCCACCCGATCGATCATGGAAGAAGATACCAGGGTCTTGCCGACGGCCAGGTTCGGCGACCAGTCCGCCCGGTGGGTGAACAGATAATGAATACACACCGCCAGATAATGATTCGGGTTCATCAGGCCGTCTGCATCGACGATGCCATGACGGTCGTAATCGGGGTCATTACCACAGGCGATATCGAAGTCATCCTTCATCGCCAGCAGGTTGGCCATGGAGTAAGGACTGGAGCAGTCCATGCGGATCTTGCCGTCATGATCCAGCGTCATGAAGGAAAAGGTCGGCTCCTGACGGGGATTAACCACTGTGATATCCAGACCGTAGCGTTCGGCGATATGTGGCCAATAGGCAAGCCCGGCCCCTCCCAGGGGGTCGATGCCGATACGAATACCGGCATCACGAATGGCGGCCATGTTCACCACGTCACCCAGCTCCGCAACATAGTTGCCGATATAATCAAAGGGCACCGCCTGAGCCAATGCCGTTGCCAGAGGCTGGGTACGAATACCGTTATCATCGGCGACAATCAGCGCGTTGGCTCGGTTCTGAATCCAGCCGGTGGCTTCGCTTGATGCCGGGCCACCGTCGGCACCATTGTATTTGATGCCGCCATCCCGAGGAGGATTGTGAGAAGGCGTGATCACGATGCCGTCCGCCAGCGCATCGGGATGGGCTCGGTTGTGATTAAGAATGGCATGAGAGATCACCGGCGTCGGCGTATAGCCACGCTCCGGTTGAATTCTGACCTCCACGCCATTGGCCGTCAGCACTTCCAGTGCCGAGCCCCAGGCCGCTTCCGACAACGCATGGGTGTCCATACCCAGAAACAGCGGACCGGTCAGCCCCTGTTGCTGACGATACTCGGCGATGGCCTGGCAGATGGCATGAATATGCCGCTCGTTAAAACTGAGATCCAGCGAGCAGCCCCGATGTCCGGAGGTGCCGAACGCCACCTTTTGTCCGGCCTCGGCCACATCGGGCCGTAGCTGGTAATATGCAGCCATCAACCGCGGAACATTCACCAGGTCGGCGGCACTGGCCGGCATTCCGGCTCTCGGGTCTGTACTCATCACATACGTCCTTAATAATTCATCAGATGCTTTGGCACACCCGTTCGATCAACCCATGCGGATAGCCCATGGCCGCCATCAGCTGAGCCACGATATTGCGTTTTCGACCGGTATTGGTGTTGGTGATAACCCAGTAAGGACTGCCTTCTATAGCTTTCGGCTTGGTGGTATTACCACAGGCAAGCAGTGCCGCTTCGTCGTCGGCAAAATAAATGCGCTTGCGCCCCTTGATGTCGCTGGCCTGCGAGAAGGCCGACGGGTTTTCACGGTACAGTACCGACAGAATATGCATGAAGCGGTCGATGGCGGATTCCTGTGCCGCCAGTTCGTCTCCCTCAAGCATCTGCACCACACCTCTCCCGGGCTGGGCTACGGGGGTTGTCGGCGCAGCCGGTAACGGCTCATCAATCGTCGCTATCGGCTCCAATTTCAGCAGGCGTCGTAGAATATCCGAGGCACTTTCACCGATATGCCGGGTGTTGCTGGCAATATAACGATAAAGATCTTCATCTACCTCTATGGTTTTCATCATGTTTTCTGGCATGTCCACTCCCAATGACGGAGCCTGATTATACATGGAGCGGACCACAGGCCCAAGCAGGTTGCGCCGCCCGCATTGGCAGGCAACAATATTGCCCTTGATTCCTCGTCTGGAAGTACACATGCAACTGAATTTTCGCCGCCAGGGGCAAGGTCGACCGGTGATCGTCATTCACGGTCTGTTCGGCAGCCTGGATAATCTGAACGGACTCAGCAAATCACTGTCCGAGCATTTCGATGTGATCGCCGTGGATGTCCGCAATCACGGTTTGTCACCGCGCAGCGAACACATGAACTATCGCGACATGGCCGAAGACATTCTGCATCTGAGCGAGCAACTGCAACTCGAACGCCCCGTACTGGTCGGGCATTCCATGGGCGGCAAGATTGCCATGATGGCCGCCGGTCTGGCCCCGAACATCATTGGTGGGCTGGTGGTGGCCGACATGGCGCCCGTGGCCTACAGCCAGGCCCGCCATGATGAAGTATTCAAAGGGTTGCAGGCCGTCACCGAGGCCGGTTGCCGTGATCGTAAAACCGCCGACGAGGTGCTGAGCCAGCATGTGCAGATCGCGGGGGTTCGTCAGTTTTTGTTGAAATCCTTTGTCCCGAACAGTGCCGATCCCTGGCGCTTCAACGTGCCGGTGTTGTTCGGTCATTATCGCAATATCATGGACTGGCCCGGGGTCGAACAGCCTTACCCGGGACCGGTGCTGTTTATCAAGGGAAGCGAGTCCGACTATCTGCTACCCGAACACCAGCCACAGGTCGTGCAGCAGTTTCCTAAAGCCCGAGCCCGGGTGATCCCGGGAACCGGCCATTGGCTGCATGCGGAAAAGCCCCAGCTGTTCAATCGTCTGGTACTGGATTTCCTGGCCGAGGCCAGTTAACAGGCTCAAATCCTTTGTGATATAGTGGCGCTCAATTTACAGGGTCGGACAACAAGATGTCATTGGAACAAATCGAGCTACTGGAAACCCTCGGTCTCAAGCTGTTTTTCGTGGCGATATTTCTGTTGATCGGACTGGCTATTCAGGATGTACTCAAACGAGGCAATGTGCCCAAGTTTGGTCGTTACATCGTCTGGGCAGTTCTGTTTCTGGGCTGTGCTGGCTTTGTGGCCAAGGGCATTATCGAGGCCGTCTGGGAAGGAGGCGGTGTCGGTTAATTCATGGCCAAGCAAGATACAGACAGAACCACGCTGGACTTGTTCGCTGACGAACGCCGGCGCGGCAGGCCCAAGACCAATCCCCTGCCCCGGGAAGCACAACTCAAACTCAACAAGCGTAATCAGCTCAAGCGCGATCGCGAACGTGGTCTTCGTCGCATAGAGCTGAAGGTAGATGAACAATTGTTGAGCCGATTGAACTTACTGGCCGCCGAGCAGCAGCTCAGCCGGGCCGAATTGATCCAGGCCTTGCTGTTGCAACAACTTGAGCAGCACGACGGCAATTAGGCCGGGCGGCCTGACCACCCACATTTTCGACAGGTACAGCATTATTATGGCAAGTGTAGGTCTGTTTTTTGGAAGTGACACCGGCAACACCGAAGCCGTGGCCAAGATGATCCAGAAAGAGCTGGGCAAGCATCTGATTGAGGTGCATGACATTGCCAAGAGCACCAAAGAGGACATCGCCGGGTTCGATCTGCTGCTACTGGGTATCCCCACCTGGTACTACGGCGAATCTCAGGCTGACTGGGACGATTTCTTTCCCGAGCTGGAGAACATCGATTTCAACGACAAGCTGGTAGCACTGTTCGGGTGTGGCGATCAGGAAGACTACGCCGAATACTTCCTCGATGCCATGGGCACCCTGCGTGAAATCATCGAGCCCAAAGGCGCCATTATCGTTGGCCACTGGCCGACCGAAGGCTACGAGTTTGAAGCCTCGCGCGCGCTGGTAGACGATGCTCACTTCATCGGTCTGGGTATCGACGAAGATCGCCAGCCCGAGCTGACCCAAGGCCGGGTAAAAGACTGGTGCAAGCAGGTATATGAAGAAATGTGCTTAAAGGAACTGGAAGCGTAAGCCAGACTTTAAGGTCTACTAAGGGATGCGGTGGGCGCGTCCCTTTTTTGTGCCCATGATACGATGAACGTTATTCCATTCCCCCAACATACTCACGAGAACACAGATGAAAAGATTAGGTGTTTTACTGTTGATACTATTGCTGCCTGCCGCAATGGCCCAGGCCAATATCAATCCGCTGCCCTTGCCGGAGGATCGAGGTCAACCGGTTGGACAGATACTGCTGCACACCGCCCAGGACGGTGACACCCTGGCCAGTCTGGCACGCTATTACGGTGTCAGCCCGATATTGATGCTGGCTGCCAACCCGGATCAGGACTTGTTTTTGCTTAAACCGGGACAGCAGGTGGTGATCCCCAATCAGCTGTTATTACCCCGCGCAGAAACCACCGGCATCGTCATCAACCTCGCCGAGCTGAGACTGTACTACTACCCGGAACAGGGTGGCGAAGTTTATGTATTTCCCATCGGTATCGGTCGGGTCGGCCGGGCCACCCCGGAGATGATTACTCGCATCAGCCAGATGCGCAAGAATCCAACCTGGACGCCCACCGCCACCACCCGGCGCGAATATGAGGCAAAAGGCCTGCCACTGCCGGCTGTGGTTCCGGCTGGCCCCGATAATCCATTGGGCGAATATGCCATGCGGCTGGCTTATGGCCGTGGTGAGTATCTGATCCACGGCACCAATGACCCGCTGGATGTGGGCCTGCGCGCCAGCGCCGGTTGTATTCGCATGTACCCCGAGCATGTGGAATGGCTGTTTGCCCAGGTTGATAGCGGCACTCAGGTGCAAATCGTCAATCAGGCACTCAAGGTCAGCACCGATCAGTACGGCCAGACCTTTGTTGAAGCCCACGAACCACTGACGCCTGAAGGCAAGGCCGATGAGCGCCCTCTGGATATGACCCAGCTCGCGCCGCTGCTGGAGCAGGGAGCAGACCGTCAATTGATCGAACAGGTCATTCATAACCAGCAAGGCATGCCAAAACTGATAGGGCAATTACCCTAAGCTTATTTGCTGAATGACAGACATAAAAAAGCCTGGCATAAGCCAGGCTTTTTTCCGTAGCACCAAATTACTTGGTGTAACGGCCCATCTGATCCAGACGAGAGTTGGCGCGGTCGGCAGAAGCACGAGCTTCGGCAACATCGGCAGCCAGACGATCGATCTTGGCAGAGTTCATTTGCTGGCCTTGCTGAACGGCTTGTACGTCCTGGGCCAGGCTGTCCATTTTGGTTTCCAGAGCATCAGTAGAGCTACAACCTGCCAGCAGCAGAGAACCTACAACACCACCAACCAACATCATTTTATTACGCATTACTTGCTCCTTAATTTGTATGGGAGTCAAAAAGACCACTTAGGCAAGCTAAGTATGGACGAAGTTCCCTGCTTATCGCAAATTATTTTATAAATCATGACAGTAGGAAATTTTGCTTAACACCCTGATATATCATTTGTTTGTTTGTTTTTTGCGCACGTAGAGAGTACGCTCGACTTCGGCGACCAGACTTCCCTGTTCATCTACAATATTAATGCGAAAAAGAGGAAAATATTTCTCGCCGCCTTCCGTCGCCCTCAGTATCTCATCCAGCCGCTCTCGACTCAAATGAATATCAGCATAGACTCGCCCTCTGCCCGGCTTGAGAAACGTCACGCTGCCTGCCCTGTCCCATACCTGATAATCCGGCCCCAACAACGCCATCAGCAACATCGAGTAGATTGGGTCCGTCATCGAAAACAGGCTGCCACCATATTGGGTGCCGTTGGCATTTTTATTCCACCAGCGCAGCACCAGCCCGACCCGGCAGTAACTGTAATCGGTACTGAGCTGTTCGATACAAATACCGGCCCCCCAAAAAGGCGGCCAACAATTCAAGAGTGATCTCAGTAACCGAGGGCGGGAAAATATCAGCTTCATCAATCTCATCCGACCAGCATGATTAAACCCGATACTAACAAAGATAAGCCGTCATGGGCAGGCTTCCCGCCTGAGCTGGTGACTATGTAGCAAAGCCAGATTACGGTTGCCTTTAGCGCCGGGAACAAGCACAATGAAAGCAATAACCAAACGAAATGCGAAACATTATTCTTATGGCTGACAACAATCAAGCGCTGAAGAAAGCAGGCCTCAAAGTCACGCTCCCCCGCGTAAAAATTCTTGAGTTGCTGCAGCAACCCGAAACCCAGCACGTCAGTGCAGAGGATCTTTACAAGCTACTGATTGATCAGGGTGAAGAGATTGGCCTGGCTACCGTTTATCGGGTGCTGAACCAGTTCGATGACGCCGGCATTGTCGCCCGTCACCACTTTGAAGGCGGAAAATCGGTATTCGAACTGGCCACTCAGGAACATCATGACCATCTGGTCTGCCTCGACTGTGGCAAGGTTATCGAGTTCCACGATGAAACCATCGAGCAGCGCCAGCGTGATATTGCCGCCCACTATAATATCAAGCTGACCAATCACAGCCTGTACCTCTATGGTCACTGCCTGAACGATGAGTGCAGCCATAATGACGAACACAATTAATCGTCAATCATCAGCATTAAAAAAGCCGCAGTAAACTGCGGCTTTTTTTATGGCTGATATGAAGGCGCCTTAGCCCTCTTCCTTGCCCCAGGAGTCACGCAGTGCCACCGTCAGGTTGAACACCATGCCTTCTGCCTTGCTATCCCGGCAGAAGTAGCCCTCGCGCTCAAACTGGAACGCATGTTCAGGCTCGGCCTTGCACAGTGACGGCTCAACCACGGCGCCGCTCAGTACCTGCAATGAACCCGGATTCAGCGCCGTTTCAAAGGACTCGGCAGCACCCGGATTGGGCACATTGAATAACCGGTCATATAAACGCACCTCGGCCGGCACTCCATACCGGGCGGACACCCAGTGGATCACACCCTTGACCTTGCGGCCATCGGCCGGATCCTTGCCCAGGGTGTCGGGATCGTAGCTGCAGAAAATGGTGGTGATGTTGCCATCGGCATCTTTTTCTACCCGCTCGGCCTTGATCACATAGGCGTTGCGCAACCGTACTTCTTTACCCAGCACCAAGCGTTTGTACTTCTTGTTGGCTTCTTCACGGAAATCCGCTTCATCAATGAAGATTTCGCGGGTAAAGGGCAGCTCGCGCAGCCCCATTTCCGGCTTGCTGGGGTGGTTGGGAGCCTTCAGTGTTTCTTCGTGCTCTTCGGCCAGGTTCTCAATCACCAGACGTACCGGCCGCAATACTGCCATGGCACGCGGGGCATTCTCGTTCAGATCGTCCCGAATGCAGGCTTCCAGCATGCCCATTTCTACGGTGTTGTCCTGTTTGGTAACACCGATACGCTGGCAAAACTCGCGAATGGACGCCGGCGTATAACCGCGACGACGCAAACCAGAGATGGTCGGCATGCGCGGATCATCCCACCCTTCAACGTGACCGTCGGTCACCAGCTGATTGAGTTTGCGCTTCGACATCACCGTATATTCCAGGTTGAGTCGAGAGAACTCATACTGGCGCGGGTGACATTCGATGCTGATGTTGTCCAGCACCCAGTCGTACAGACGACGGTTATCCTGAAACTCCAGAGTACACAGCGAATGGCTGATGCCTTCAATTGCATCCGAAATACAGTGGGTAAAGTCATACATCGGGTAGATGCACCACTTGTCACCGGTCTGGTGATGATGGACGAAACGCACCCGGTACAGCACGGGATCACGCAGCACCATAAAGGGAGATGCCATGTCGATTTTAGCCCGCAGACAGGCGGTGCCTTCCGCAAACTCACCATTGCGCATGCGGGTAAACAGGCTCAGGTTTTCTTCAACCGACCGATCCCGGTAGGGACTGCTGCGACCCGGTGAGGTCAGGGTACCGCGGTACTCCCGAATCTGCTCTGGGGTCAACTCGTCGACATAGGCCAGCCCTTTCTCGATCAACTCGACAGCATAACCATACAATTGGTCGAAGTAGTCGGAGGAATAGCGAATGTCGCCACTCCATTCAAAGCCTAACCACTGCACATCACGCTGGATCGACTCGACGTATTCGACACTCTCTTTTGCCGGGTTGGTGTCATCGAAGCGCAGATTACACCGGCCCTGATAGTCCCGAGCAATACCGAAATTCAGACAGATGGATTTGGCGTGGCCAATATGCAGATATCCATTCGGCTCGGGTGGAAAGCGGGTCTGCACCGACTGATGTTTGCCACTGGCTAAGTCTTCATCAATGATTTGACGAATAAAATTGCTGGGACGATGGTCCGCCTGACTCATTCATGCACCTCGAACGTGGGAATGACATAATCAAACGTCCATGATCCATGATCTCCGCCCGCTGCTCAATAGCCAGAGCGGGAATAACCGGTTTTGCCAACCAAAAAACCGGCTGCTGGTGAAATGACCGCCAGTTGAACAAAAAACGGGATGGGCTCGCGCCCATCCCGCTTACTGCATTATTGAAGAGGATGTTTAATCACCTCGCCTGCAGGTGTGTTATCCGCTTAGTCTTCAACCGGCAGCGTCTGCTGCACATACTGGCCCGGGGCCGGCATCAGGCCCGGGCATTCCTCGGAGCCGACGGCACGAGCCGGTATAGAAACGTCCCCCAGATGAGGCGTGACCCATTGTTGCCAGTGGGTCCACCAGGAGCCGGCCTCGCGCTTGGCCGACGCCAACCATTGATCCGGCGTATCGAACGCCGCATCACTCAGCCAGTAACCATACTTGTTTTTACTCGGCGGGTTGACCACTCCGGCCACATGGCCGGACTCGCCCAGTACCAGCGTGGTATCCCCCCCCAGCAAGCCTGAACCCTTGAAGGTTGAGTCCCACAGGGCGATATGATCTTCCTTGGTCGACAGGAAGTAACTCGGCGTCTTGACCTTGCTCAGGTCGATACCAAAGTTGCCGACCTTGACCTCGCCGGGCTGGCTCAGACGATTGTTGAGATACAGCTCGCGCAGCAAAAAACGGGCACAGGCGGCGCTCAGGTTGGTGCTGTCGCTGTTCCAGTACAGGATATCGAAATCTGAAGGCTCTTCTCCCTTGAGATAATTATCGATGTAGTAGTTCCAGTACAGGCTGTTTTCCCGCAACAGGCTGAAGGTCACCGCCATCTGCCGGCCATCGAAGAACCCCTGAGCCTCGCTCATCTGTTCGATGGCGCTGATCACCGGATCGTTGATGAAGACCCCTACTTCACCCGGTTGGGTAAAGTCCAGCAAGGTCGTCAGAAAGGTGGCGCTCTTCACCCGGGACTTCATGCGGCGAGCCGCATACAGGGCCATGGTGGAGGCCAGCAGGGTGCCACCGATGCAATACCCAATGGCATTGACTTCTTTTTCGGCGGTGATTTGCTCGATGACGCGAATCGCTTCCATGGTGCCGGACTGGATCAGATCCTCAAAACCGATACTGGCCTGCTTTTTACCCGGATTGCGCCAGGACATGATAAAGACGGTATGCCCCTGATCACGCAACCAGCCAACCAGTGAATTCTGCTCTTTCAAATCCAGAATATAGAACTTGTTGATAAACGGCGGGATAACCAGCAGCGGTGTCTGATGCACCGTCTTGGTGCTGGCACCGTACTGGATCAATTCGAAAATATCGTTTCTGAATACCACTTCACCCGGCGTGGTAGCCAGATCCTGTCCCAGGGTAAAGGCCCCCTGGCGGGTCATGCGGATTTTCAGCAGATCGGCACTGGCTGCCATGTCTTCCTGAAACAGCTCTATGCCCTTGACCAGATTGGCACCTTTTTCTTCAATGGTGCGCTGTAACAGCTCCGGGTTACTCCAGATAAAATTGGTCGGTGCAAGCGCGTTGATGGTCTGACGAAAGGTAAAGCTCAGCCGCTGGCGAACCGGCTCCGGCACGCCTTCTACCACTTCCAGCATCTCGGTCAGCGACTTGGCAAAGTGCAGGTAGGACTGACGCATAAAATCGAAGTGAGGATCGTCTTTCCAGGACTGATGCTTGAAGCGTCGATCTCCGGGCGGATCGGACACCAGGCTTTCGGTGCTGTTATCCATGCTTCTGATCATGCTGTTCTGACAGATAGCCAGCTGGCCTTGCCACCATTGCATCTGCATATCGAGCAGTCGCATTGGGTTGGTTGACACCGCCTGGTAAAAAACCTGTAAATCGTCGGAATTGACCTGGGATAACGCCTGACTGACCGGGTTATCGCCCAGTTTGGCTTTTTGCATTTCTGACCACATGGTTTCATTCCAGTTGAAAAACTGGCCGATGGGATCATTACCGCTAAACGTATTTTGTTGCATTGCCTTTCCCTGATAGAGATTGCACCTACCCCACAGCAACGACAACGGGAAGGAGCCGTCAAGCCCCTTCCCTGCAATATGTACCCGCTGAAGGGATAACCCTTAACAGACGTTATTTTTTCTGTGCGTCTGCCGCCAGTGCTTCCAGACCTGACTTGAATTCCTGCGTCAGATCCGCCAGCTTTTTGCCGTCTTCCATCATCTGCTGACTGATCCGGGTCATGGTTTCCAGCTGCTTGGAGCCGCTGCTCAGCAGAGACTGAACATCTTTAACCTGGCTACCGGATTGAAGCTGAGCCAGACCGATATCGGCATACTGACGAGCAGCATCCAGTTGCAAATTAGTCAGCGCGGTAAAATTGTTGGCGACCAGCTGATTGAATTTCAGCATAGGGCCAAAGGTCTTTTCGGTCTGTTCGTTCAAGTTCTGGAAAATATTCGTGTACATAACATGTTCCTTGATAAAAGAAGCCAATAACAGAGCCCATTAAACGCGCTTCAGCACCACGGCTGTACCCATGCCACCACCAACGCACAGTGATGCCAGACCCAACGAGCTGTTGCTGCGCTGCAGTTCATACAGCAAGGTCACCAGAATACGGTTACCGGATGCACCCAGCGGATGACCCAGGGCGATGGCGCCACCATTGATATTGGTTTTTTCCAGCAGCGCCTGCTCGGCGATGTCATGCTTGCCGGACAGCTGTCTGACCACACCCAGCGCCTGACCGGCAAAGGCTTCGTTAAGCTCCAGGCGTTCCATTTGTGCCAAAGTAAGACCGGCACGCGTCAGCGCCTGCTCGATAGCCGGTACCGGGCCCAGTCCCATGATTTCGGGGTTAATGCCGCCCTGGCCATAGCTGACCACTTCCGCCAGCGGTGTCAGACCATATTTCTCTACCGCCGCCTTGCTGGCCACGATAATGGCACTACCGCCGTCATTGATACCGGAGGCGTTACCGGCGGTGACAGAGCCACCATCACGCTTGAACGCCGGACGCAGTTTGGCCAGGCCCTCGATAGTGGTACCGGCCTTGGGATACTCATCGGTATCGACGGTCACGGTTTCTTTGCGGCCTTTCACTTCTACCGGCACGATTTCGGCCTTGAAGTGACCCGCTTCAATGGCGGCAACCGCCTTCGCCTGGCTGGCAACGGCCAGTGCATCTTGTGCTTCGCGACTGATATTTTCCTGCGCTACCACGTTTTCGGCGGTCACGCCCATGTGGTACTTATTGAATACGTCGGTCAGACCGTCGTTAATCAGCAAATCACTCAGGGCCATGTCACCCATCTTGTGACCATTGCGCAGATCGCCTTTGGCTACAAAAGGAATTTGCGACATGTTTTCACAGCCGGCGGCCACAACCACATCGGCATCACCCGCCTTGATGTGGGCGCAGGCATCCATCAGTGTCTTCATGCCGCTGCCGCACACCATGTTCAGGCTATAGGCAGGAACACCAACCGGAATACCGCCGGCAAGGGCGGCCTGGCGACCAATGCCCATGCCTTGGCCGGCACTGATCACATTACCGACAATCACTTCGTTAACATGCTCGGCCGCAAGCCCGGCCTGGGCCAGCGCGCCTTTAATTGCAATACCCGCCAGCTCGGCGGCAGGAATTGTTTTCAATGAACCACAAAAACTACCAATAGGTGTGCGTTTTGCCGCAACAATGTATACAGATTCAGACATAAATTAAATTCTCACTATAAATAACAAATTGTTGGGTCTTACTGTTATTGCATGTAAAGGCCGCCGTTAACCGACAGCGTTTCACCCGTAACGTAACCACCATGCTCTCCGGCCAGGTACAATACCGCACCGGCCACTTCTTCTGTGGTCGCCAGTCGTTTCATGGGAATAGTGGCTTTAATGGAATCCAGTACATCTTCACGAATGGCGGTTACCATCGGCGTGGCGGTATAACCGGGAGCGACGGCGTTAACGCAAACACCGAAACGAGCACCTTCTGCGGCCAGCGCCTTGGTAAAGCCAATCATGCCCGCCTTGGCAGCAGAATAATTTACCTGGCCATACTGGCCTTTCAGTCCGTTAACCGAAGAAATATTAATAATGCGACCGCTGCCCTGTTCGCACATCAAATTAAAGATGGGCTGTGTGACACTGAACAGGCTGTTGAGGTTGGTGTCCATCACCTGCTGCCACTGATCCCATGACATCTTCTTGAAGGTGGAATCACGGGTAATACCGGCGTTATTTACCAGTACATCCAGGCGTCCCAGGTCACGAAGGGTTTCGGACAGTACTTCACTGACCGCCTTGTGGTCGCTGACATCGAGAGCCAGCAATTGAATGTCGTTACCGTTCAGTTTTTCTTCCTGCAGCCATTGCTTGGCCTGCTCTTCTTTACCCGGACGGTGTGTCGCTACTACTTTGTATCCATTGTTCAAAAACAAACGACACACTTCTGTACCAATTCCGCCAGCGGCGCCGGTAACCAGTACAATTTTCTTATCCGACATCAAAGCACTCCTTTGTTTCTCTGCTATTAAAGACCAGCATCATACTGAGCTTAAAAATTTAGGGTGCGGCGTTTGTACTCCATTAAACAAACGCACTGTAAAAATAGACTTAATAGTCAAGTCTGCACCGCAATTAAGAACCTACTATAAGCCTGTTTTCATGACAAATAAATTAACTTGCCACTGTTTTTTATTAAACCGTAAAAAAAAACTTAGACACTGGAAGTTAATGTAAAGTCGATATAAAAAACCACAAAAAACTTAAGGGAAGGTGAAAAAACTACTCAACCCCGGCGTCAAATAACGCCCATCGTATGTATATACCTTTGTGTCACTATCATATATACATGTTGCGACACCTATATCGCGAATTACTAAAACAAAATAGTTCCTCCTCCCTGTCACTGCATTCGACTTAAAGCTATAGATAACACCGTAAAAAACTCTGCGAAACAAAAGCGGTGCAATCACCCAACATCTGTGAGACCGACTCCGCCCCGCAGATCCTTGAGTCGGGTTCATCGACCGCCAGGCTACCGAGCAGTGACCAAGGTGAACATGAAAGCCATGCCGTACGGTCATGACAATTCTGTCGGGCATCTCCCTAGTTGTTTCCCCGTCGATGGAGATGCTGAGGGTTGCAATCCTTAAGAGGAAACTGAGCTTTTATGCTCTGGAGCTATTACTTCGTCATAACAGTGGCTGTACAGCAACTTGCGGCCCCTAATGCTGTGCTCCGGCTTGCCTTCAAACAGGCAATATTCCTATCAAATGGCGCCTAAACAGCCTCTTTTACGCTCACCGGTGCAGATTTAGCCCATTATTGCGCACTCTTGCAGCAAACAAACTGATTTCAC